>NC_019701.1:4290000-4557046 GCF_000317065.1 Pseudanabaena sp. PCC 7367 | reverse complement strand
ATATTAGCTTCTAAATAGGAGTTCGGCTGTAAGGCCTGACGCAAATATTTAGAATATATGATTGCAAATTTAAATGGTTAAGGGTGGTTAATTTTAATATGTTCAACAATAGGCGTAGCGATCGCCAGCTTCATCTGGCCTTAACTTTGGGCGATCCGGCTGGGATTGGCCCGGAAATAGCTTTAAAAGCATTAGCGAACCCTGACCTGAATAAAAAATTAACAGGCTCAAATGTAAAAGTAACTATAATCGGCGATCGCCACCAATTAGAATCCCACTTTGCGGTGCTAAATAAACTTAGTTGCGAGCCGCTTGCTGATCCAGAAATAATAACTATACTCGACCTGGCTACCAATTTGGAAGTTGAAATTGGTCAAGGTAGTAAGTCCAGTGGTGCAGCTAGTTTTAAATACCTAGACACAGCGATCGCCCAAACCCTGGCGGGTAAATTTTCCGGTATTGTCACCGCGCCGATCGCTAAATCCTACTGGCAAATGGCCGGACATAGCTATCCTGGGCAAACTGAGTTATTGGCAGAGCGCAGCAATACCCAGAAATTCGGCATGATGTTTGTGGCTAAGTCTCCCCATACCGATTGGGTGCTAAAAACTCTATTGGCTACAGTGCATATCCCGCTGGCGGCAGTTACTCAAACCCTAACCCCGGAGCTAATCACCTGGAAACTGGATCTATTAAGGCGATCGCTCAAGACAGACTTTGGCATCGATCGCCCCCGCCTTGCCGTAGCTGGAATCAACCCCCACAGTGGTGAGGATGGCAATCTAGGCCACGAAGAAAAAGATTGGCTCCGTGATCTGCTTAGCAACTATCAACAAAAATATCCCGAAGTTGAGCTGAGTGCCCCAATCCCACCGGACACCATGTGGGTCAATCCCGGTAAAGCTTGGCATGATTCCGCTAAAACACACCTGGGCTATGATGCCTATCTGGCCATGTATCACGATCAGGGCTTAATTCCGGTCAAGCTGTTGGGCTTCGAGCAGGCCGTTAATACCACGATCGGCTTGCCGTTTGTGCGCACTTCTCCGGATCATGGCACTGCCTTTGATATTGCCGGGAAAGGGATCGCCAGTGCCGATAGCTTGATCGCGGCGATCGAATTGGCGGCAGCTTTGGTTGTCCGGCGGCATGAAACCCAAAAAGTTTGAATTTTCTGCCGGTTGCAGATCGCGCCGGGATTAAGGCCGGAAAGAAGCAAATTTGTAACTTATCGTTACGGTTAATTCAGGCGATCGCTTAAAAAAATTCTTTAGTTCCGCTCATCTGTATGCCCTGGGAAATGCTGCTTTATGCAAGCAAAAACCCCTTAAACAGGCGATTTGAGCCGCATTAAAGATCGCCCTGCATCACAAACCCGACCGTTTAGAAAACATCAGCGCAATCGAATTGTCAAGTTTTTTTAAAATATTTTCCAAATTTAGTTGTGCGATCGAGCCGCTACATGTAGTATATGACTCGTCAAAGCTAATGTAGATTTAGCGTTTGACCGCAAATTAGCACACAAACGAAGGATAGTATCATGACTAGCTATAGAGATCAACTCCATCCCTGGTGCATTTTATTAGCAATCACGGCCAAGAACGCGAAGCTAGTGAGTCGCTTCCGTCGCTGCCACGAAGCCCAGGCACACATCCAGGCTTTGCAACGGATGAATCCCGAAAAAACCTACAAATTGGTTTTTGATTCCAACACCAATATTAAATTGGGTACTAAAATGCCGGCTGCCAAGAATAAAAAGCAACCAGCAGTGCATTAGGCAAAAATTACTACTACCAATAGTATTCCGCCGGAAATTGTCGATTTCGTTTCGTTTTTTAAGTATAACTCTTCTTTTTGCTTCAGTTAACCGAGACTATTTACTGAGTTGAGTATTAATTTACTTAATTGAGCATCAAGCTGAAGGGTGGCATGGGGAAACCAATAAAGAAGAGAGTTATTACACTAGTGATTGAAATCAGGAGTATAAGTCTATTCTTGTACAATTAACAATCCACACAGGGCTATTTTGCCAAAATAAATTGTCTGAACATCAGCATAGTCTGAGTATTTTGCCTAATCATTGATTTGACCAAGTAAGTTAGGTTAGTTGCCTGCCACGATCGCGCCTTGTGGGTTAGCGAAAAGTCTCGAAGTCTCTGAACCATTTTGAGATATATCGTTTTTGCCTACATGTTGCTGAACTAATATTTTCTATATGTTCTAGGCGATCGATTAAATAGCAGATGTGATTATAAAGTGCAGCACTATAAATGCCTTGGTTTAAACCAGTTATCTATTAGCTATTAATTGTGGAACTGTTCCCCGCAGAATTGCTGGTTAGCAAAATATCAGATTGAGCAAGCATATTCATTGTTAATCCTATGAGCGCTTGATCTAAAGCTCAAATATTTAAACCTAAATATGCAATATTCGCACGAAGCCAACTAGCTGAATGCTGTGCCCTTAAGCCAGAGATCAGCTAGTTGCTTTATCGTTTGGGGGATGCAATATTTTGATTTGATTCAAAAACACTAGGCTAGTGCAGCTTCAAGAGACTTCTTTTGCATGCATACCTTATAGAGCGAAGCATTCAGGTCTCTACTTACACAACATCTCACTTGAAATAGCACTAGGAATATTCTCGATCGTTTAAATGCCGATTTTCCATCATAAATTCGCTACTACGCAGGACTAAATTATTTGGCGTTGCACATTGGTGGGATGATTTAACGATCATGCAATTGGTCAAACTGATTTCAGCCATATGCTTGAGATTTTTGTTGACGGCGTTTTCATTCCTGGATTATGCAATGCCAATTATTTGATGGTTTGCCGATCGCCTTGCTAAATCAAAATCCAAGTTCCAAGTTCGAGTTATTGCTATATGGTTTTAAATCATGCAGATTTTTAACCATTCCTACCAGCCAAGCCTCTCAACACAAATAGTTAGGTGGGTTCCGTAGGTTGATATATTTTGTAGCGATCGCCAGCAAGGTGAACTTTGGCATCAGAGGCTACATATTGCACGATCGGCAAGAGGCTATAAAATTAAATGCGACTTGATCTATGCAACATCTATGCAACTGACATAGATAAGAAGCAGGTCTTAAGTATTCAGGGCTTAAGTATTCAGGGCTGAGCCCCAAATCGATCGCAAGATCGCAGCATCCCTAAAAGCGTAACCAAACTCTAACCGAATCATATAAAAGCAAAGAGCCTATGCCGCGCCGTAATGACATTCAAAAAATTCTGCTGATTGGAGCCGGGCCGATCGTGATTGGCCAAGCCTGCGAGTTTGACTATTCTGGTACTCAAGCTTGTAAAGTGCTGCGTGATGAAGGTTATTACGTGATCCTGGTTAATTCCAACCCCGCCACGATCATGACCGATCCAGCAATGGCCGATCGCACCTACATTGAGCCGATCACGCCAGAAATTGTGGCTCAAATCATCGAAAAAGAGCGCCCCGATGCAATTTTGCCGACTATGGGTGGCCAAACGGCGTTGAATACGGCAGTGGCTTTGGCTGAAAATGGCACCCTCGATAAATTTGGCGTGGAGCTAATTGGTGCCAAGCTCGAAGCGATCCAAATGGCGGAAGATCGCAAACTATTCAAGGAGGCAATGGAGCGAATCGGCGTGGCGGTTTGTCCTTCCGGGCTGGCTAACACGATGGCTGAAGCACGGGAAATTGCCGCTCAGATCGGTACTTATCCATTAATTATTCGCCCTGCCTTTACCTTAGGTGGAACCGGCGGGGGGATCGCCTACAACCAGGAAGAATTCGAGGAGATCGCCGCCTCTGGTCTGGATGCTAGCCCCACTTCCCAGATTCTAGTTGAGCAATCGCTGATCGGTTGGAAAGAATACGAGCTAGAGGTGATGCGCGACCTGGCCGATAATGTGGTGATCATTTGTAGCATTGAAAACATCGATCCAATGGGCATCCATACCGGCGATTCGATCACGGTGGCTCCGGCGCAAACCCTGACCGATAAGGAATATCAACGGCTGCGGGACTATTCGATCAAAATTATCCGCGAGATCGGCGTGGAAACCGGTGGCTCAAACATTCAATTTTCGGTTGATCCAGAAACGGGCGATGTGATCGTGATCGAGATGAACCCCAGGGTTTCACGCAGTTCGGCACTGGCCTCGAAGGCTACTGGCTTCCCGATCGCCAAGTTTGCAGCCAAGCTGGCGGTTGGTTATACCCTGGATGAAATCCCCAACGACATCACCAAGAAAACCCCAGCTAGTTTTGAACCGACGATCGATTATGTGGTGACCAAGATCCCCCGGTTTGCGTTTGAGAAATTCCCAGGTTCCGAGCCAGTGCTAACCACCCAGATGAAATCAGTGGGTGAGGCGATGTCGATCGGTCGTACTTTCCAGGAGTCCTTTCAAAAAGCTTTGCGATCGCTGGAAACCAATCGCTATGGGTTTGGTGCCGATCGGCTTGAAGAAATGCCCAGCCTGGAACAGGTGAAAGCCAGCTTGCGAGTACCCAATCCCGAACGAATTTTCTCGATCCGGCATGGCTTCCTGCTTGGCCTGTCAGTGCCAGCGATCGCCCAACTCACTGGGGTTGATCCCTGGTTCTTGCAAAAAATGGGCGAGCTAGTGGATATGGAATTGGCGATTAAGGGTAATTCCCTTAGTGAAATTGATGCGGATCAAATGCTATCGATCAAGCAGATGGGCTTTAGCGATCGGCAAATTGCCTTTCTGACCAGCACCGATGAAGACGATGTGAGAATCCATCGCAAATCCCTGGGAATTGTGCCCGCCTACAAAACCGTTGACACCTGTGCCGCTGAATTTGAAGCATTTACGCCCTATCATTACTCCACCTATGAAACAGAGACCGAGGTACAACCCTCCGATCGCCGCAAGGTAATGATCCTTGGTGGTGGCCCCAACCGGATTGGCCAAGGCATTGAATTTGACTATTGCTGTTGTCATGCTAGTTTTTCGCTGCGGGATAAGGATTTTGAGACAATCATGGTCAATTCCAATCCAGAGACCGTCTCGACTGACTATGACACTAGCGATCGGCTCTATTTTGAACCACTCACCCGCGAAGATGTTTTAAATATTATTGAAACCGAAAAGCCAGAGGGGATCATTATTCAATTTGGTGGCCAAACCCCGCTCAAGCTTTCAGTTAAGCTACTCAGCTATCTAGAAGAGCATCAAGCCGAACTGGGCACCAAGATTTGGGGTACTTCGCCCGATTCGATCGATGCCTCTGAAGACAGAGAGCGGTTCGAGGCCATATGCAAAGATTTGGGCATTGTTCAACCCCGTAATGGTTTGGCTCGCTCCGAGGAAGAAGCGCTCAAGGTGGCCAGCAATATTGGTTATCCGGTGGTGGTGCGACCTAGCTATGTGCTGGGTGGGCGCGGCATGGAGGTGGTCTATTCCGATGAGGATCTCAAGGACTATATGTATAAGGCGATCCTGATCGAGCCAGAACACCCGGTTTTGATCGATCAATTCCTAGAAGGGGCGATCGAGGTAGATGTAGATGCGATCGCTGACCAAACAGGCAAGGTGGTGATCGGTGGCATCATGGAACACATCGAAGAAGCAGGGATTCACTCCGGTGATTCAGCCTGTGCAATTCCCACTTTCTCGCTGGCCGAAACCACCCTGAATACAATCCGCGAATGGACAATCAAACTGGCAGAGAAACTAAAGGTAGTGGGCTTGATGAATGTACAATATGCGGTGCAAATTAGTCCCAATGATCCTAAGTTGGCACAGGTGTATATTCTGGAAGCAAATCCCCGTGCCTCTCGCACCGTGCCCTTTGTGAGCAAGGCGATCGGTGTACCGCTGGTAGCCTATGCCTCGCGGATCATGGCAGGTGAAACCCTGGAGCAGCTTGGCCTGACCAAGGAAATAGTACCAAAGCACATTGCAATCAAAGAAGCAGTCTTGCCCTTTGCTAAGTTTTCGGGCACCGATACGATCCTGGGGCCGGAAATGCGTTCCACTGGCGAAGTGATGGGGATCGATACGGAGTTTGGGCGGGCGTTTGCCAAGGCACAACTGGCGGCGGGTCAAAAATTACCCCTAGAAGGCGCAGTGTTTATTTCCGTCAACGATCGGGATAAGGCTGGGGTGGCCGCTGTGGCTGAAGGCTTTGTTGATCTGGGCTTCCAGGTGATCGCCACCGAAGGCACTCACCGCATCCTCAAGAAAAAGAATATTAAGGCCGAATTGGTCTTAAAGGTGTCGGAAGGTCGCCCTAATATCAGCGATGTGATCAAAAATAAGCAGGTGCAAATTATTGTCAATTCTCCTAGTGGTGAGGAAGCTCAGGCCGATGGCAAATTAATTCGCCGTGCGGCACTGGTTTATAAGATCCCAGTGATTACAACGTTGGCAGGGGCAAAGGCGGTGATCGCCGCTATTCGATCGTTGCAAAATGAGTCGCTGGTGGTTAAACCAATCCAGGAATATGTATAAATTCTATCGGCTAAGTTACTGCTGA
Organism: Pseudanabaena sp. PCC 7367; assembly: GCF_000317065.1. GTDB lineage: Bacteria > Cyanobacteriota > Cyanobacteriia > Pseudanabaenales > Pseudanabaenaceae > Thalassoporum > Thalassoporum mexicanum. The sequence goes on along the minus strand of NC_019701.1, from coordinate 4,550,544 downwards.
AATTAACGATCGCTTTATTTTTTGACTACACAGCAACTATGTTGTGGATAAGACGATCGACTGTGAGCCTAAGCATAATCCTGAAAATACCTAAGCTAGGAGTTGCAAAACTCTGTCTAGTTAACTTGAACCAGTAAGTCCACATCAAGACGGGAGAAAGGCGATGGTAGATTATAGGGCGATGCTGGGGCTACCCAGCTCAGCCGAACTACCAGGTTTCGATCGAGCCCCGGTGGATAACGAGATTCAATATCTCTTTGCCAGCCTATTACAAGGCATTCTTTGCGATGTTTGGGGCGATCGCCAGGATTGGTTCCTGGGCATGAATATGGGCGTTTATTATGATCTGGATAACCCAAAAGTGCCGATCGTGCCCGATTGCTTTTTGAGTCTCGGTGTACCTCGGCATAAGGATGAATTTGGGCGACGCAGCTATGTGATGTGGGAAGAAAACTTTATGCCACCGATCGTGGCGATCGAGCATGTGTCTCATATTTACAGGGGCGAATATGAAGCCAAGTTGCAAAGCTATCTCAAAATGCGATTGCTTTATTACATTGTCTATAACCCCGAATTTGCGCAACGGGATCAACATAATCGCCTAGAAGTATATAAACTCCAAAACTCAGGCTATGAGCTACATCAAGCTGGGCAAGAACCAATCTGGATGCCGGAAGTTGGCCTTGGCATTGGCAGGGAAATTGGTGTATTCAATGGCTGGGAGCGGGAATGGTTATATTGGTATGACCAAACTGGAAACCGATATCCAGATCCTGTTTGATATCAGTGATGCTGGTATTTTTATCCCTGGGGTATGACCAAAAAAAATAAGATCAGCGCCCTTTGCTAAAAAATCTTTAATTCAACACCACTGCCAGAAAATCAAATAACCACTCAGCCCCAACCAAACGTCAAATGTTGAACGTTAAATATTGAACGTCAAATATTGGCTAAATAGTCTGTGTTAAGGTGAAACAAATTCAGATTTAGGAGGCTAGGCAAGTATGGCGGCAGACAGAATCGGTAGTATGGACGATCGCAACCAGCTCCAATCCCCAAACCAAGTTACACCACTTCAACCTGAATTTAGTCATCCCGATCGGCCCATCACCCAAACTAGCCAACCATTACTGAGCTATAGCGTCTCGATGCCGCAGCCGCAGACCCATTTGTTGCAGTTGCAGTTGGTTGTTTCTAACTGGGATGCTGATTATTTAGACTTGCAATTGCCCGTTTGGACACCAGGATCTTATCTGGTGCGTGAATATGCCAAACATCTCCAGGATTTTGAAGCAGTTGATGGCAGTGGGGGGCAGCTACTATGGCAAAAAATCAGTAAAAACCATTGGCGATTGGAAACCCACGGCATTGATACCATTCAAGTCAGCTATCGTATCTTCGGCCATGATCTAACTGTCCGCACCAATCACATCGATGGCACCCATGCCTATTTCAATGGTGCTGCCACCTTTATGTATCTGCCTGGTCATGAAAACCAGCCGATCGCGGTCAAAATCAATCTGCCCTATGACAATTGGGCGATCGCTACCGCCCTGCCGGAAGTGGCTGGCCAACCGAATACTTTCTTTGCCAAGGACTTTGACACCTTGGTCGATAGCCCCTTTGAAGTGGGGATTCACCAGCGCGTTGAGTTTAATGTGCTGGGTAAACAACATCAATTTGTGGTCTGGGGCGAAGGCAACCCCGACCTGAACCAGATTATCCAGGACACTGCCGCAGTCATTGAAGAAGAAGCCAATATTTTTGGGGGCGGCCTGCCCTACGATCGCTATATGTTCTTGCTCCATCTCTCTGCCAGTGGTTATGGCGGGTTGGAACATAAAGATTGCTGCTCGCTCAACTATCCTAGATTTGGCTTCCGCAAGGAAAAATATCTCCGCTTTATTAACTTAGTCGCCCATGAATTCTTCCATACCTGGAATGTGAAGCGATTGCGCCCCAAGGAGCTAGAAACCTTTGACTACGGCCAGGAAAACTACACGCCCAGCCTCTGGTTTTGTGAAGGGGTGACCAGTTATTACGATCAAGTAATTCCCTTGCGTGCCCACATCTATGATGCCAAGCACTTTTTTAAACTGATTGGCGATAGCATCACCCGCTTTCAAACTAATCCAGGGCGGCAGGTACAATCGTTACGCGAGTCCAGTTTCGACACCTGGATCAAGCTCTATCGGCCAGAACCACACACACCCAATACCCAGGTATCCTATTACCTCAAAGGTGAACTGGTGGCCATGTTGCTAGATTTAATGATCCGCCACAAATTCCAGAATCAACGATCGCTAGATGATGTCGTCCAGGTGATGTGGGAAAAATTTGGCCGGATTGAAAAGGGCTTTAGCGAAACAGAATTGTTTGCCGTAATTGAATCGGTTGCCGATCAAAGCATTCAATATTTCCTCCATCAATATCTATATAGCACCAGCGAGCTGGACTATAATTTCTATTTTGAACCGTTTGGATTGGAAGTCCAACACAATTCTACACAGGATTATCCACCCTATTTGGGGATTAATCTGGATGGGGCAAATGGCGGCAGGTTGGTTAAGTTTGTCAGTGCCAATTCGCCGGCGCACCTGGCGGGAATCAGTCCTGGTGATGAATTGTTGGCGATCAATGGCATTCGCGTCAGCCAGGATAATCTGGTCGATCGCCTCCATGATTTCAAGGCTGGTGATGAGATTGAGCTAACTCTGTTCAGGCAAGATCAATTGGTAGACTCACGCCTGGTGCTGGATCAGCCGATCGCCGATCGCTACAACCTGGTGCATGTGCCGAATCCTACTAATGCCCAGAAACACAATTTGCGATCGTGGTTAATCGGCTAGCTAGGAACTGCTGGCTAATGCATTGATGATCACATCATCACTTGAGAGCCAGATTACTTGGTTAGCGATTATTTTTGCCCGCACTGATGCCTATTAATGCCTATTCATTCCCATTAAAAATCAGTATAGTCATCCCATCGGCGATCGTCATCAGACAGCTTTTTAAACACCAGGCACTGACTCCCAGGCAATAGACCTAAGCTGGTGTCGGGCTCAATAAATTCTGGCCGAAAGAAACGCCGCAACCGACTGGTGAGGGGGGAGAGATTGGCAAATAATTGCTGTCTAAAGAAAGCTTGCCCCACTGGCATTGCTCGCCAGGGTTCATAGGCGCGGTTGGTGGCAATAAACCGACAGACTTTTCTGATTGCTGGCCAGTTGGCATCATCGATCGCCAAAATACCACCCACCTTCAACAGCCGATCGACCAGAAAGAAGTCAATCAAGGTATGGTCAAAGGTATGCCAGCCATCAATGAACGCAAAATCTACTTTTACACCCTTAGCCTCAAGTTGGGGTAGGGCAATGTGTGAAGGTAATTCATGAAATTCAATGCGATCTTTGTGCCCCGCCCTTTCGAGATTACTAAGACCAATGCCCTGAAAGCTTCTGGTTTGGGCTGGATCGATCGTAATGTGGTGTGCGTTCGGGATATCAGCGAGGGCATCACAGATAAACATAGCGGAAACTCCATAGGCCAAGCCCACTTCAAGGGTGTTTTGGGGTTTGATATCGTTGATTATGCCCTGCAAAAATTCACCTTCTGTCTGTGAAACATGGGAGTGAACCTGGTACTTATCACCTTGGTTTGACTCAACCTGATTCGTGGCAATGATTTGCTCTAATACTGAATTCATTAACTACTCCTTTTTGCTGGTAGTCTCAAGCTAACAATGATATTTCTGCTTAGAACAAGACTAAACTTATGGTTTTTTTGCGGGAAAGTCCTTAATTCTGTAAAACGACCCTTTTGCTTTAGCAAATTTGGATGATCCTAGATCAATGCACTAAATGTACCAAGATTCCTAGATCTAAACTTTACTTGATGAGCTGCTTTTCCAAAATATTATTTGAGATGATTAGATTGTGCAAGATTGATATCACAATTCCAGGTTGAAGTAATCGCAGTTATTCACTAAGAGTCTTCAAAGTTCTGCATTAAATGAAGAGAGGAGCATTAGTAGCTAATCAATAGAGAAGAGATTAGAATAACTATGACTAGAATTACCCAATCTATTTTTGTTATTTCTGTTTTCCTCACTCAGATTTAGACTATGAATGTTGAAGCCCCCCCTCAGTCTGGCCAAACCATCAGCGCTACTGATGCCGATCGGCCGGCGATCGCTGCTGAAAAGCTAAGCAAAACCTATCGCACTGGTTTCTGGCTCGATCGCGTGGTCACGCCGCTTAAGGATTGCTCTGTGGTTGTACCAGCAGGAGAAACCTTTGGCCTATTGGGGCCGAATGGGGCAGGAAAGACAACCCTGTTGAAACTATTACTGGGCATTGTGCAGCCCACTGCCGGCAGTGGCAAGCTACTGGGCAGAGAAATTGGCGATCGCGCCACCAAGCACAAAATTGGCTATTTACCCGAAAATGCCTATTTCTACGACTACCTGACTGGCTGGGAATATCTTGACTTCATTGGCAAGCTATTTGGGATCGACAGCGCCACCAGAATTCAGCGCATGGCCGAATTATTAGATCTAGTCGGTTTGCCCCAGTCAGCAGCCAGGCGCAAGCAAGTTAAGCAATATTCCAAGGGGATGATGCAGCGATTGGGGATGGCACAGGCACTAATGAATGATCCAGAGCTGGTATTTTTAGATGAACCAATGTCTGGCCTGGATCCGCTGGGACGCTATCAAATCCGCGAAATTATTTTGATGCTAAAGCAACAGGGCAAAACCGTATTTTTTAATAGTCATGTTTTAGCGGATGTGGAAATTATTTGCGATCGCATTGGTATTTTAAATAAAGGTGAGTTGATCTGCTCCGGTACGCTCGATGATCTGTTGGGGGAGGCAACCTATTTTCAGGTGCGCGGTCAGGGTGGCACTCCAGAAGAATTGGAACATTGGCTGGATAATTTGGAGTTTCAGGGCAATAGCTGGCATGGTCAGTTGAATCAACGATCGCTAGCAGCACAGGCTGGTCTGGGAGAATCTGGCGAATCAGAAGAATCAGAAATTTCACCCGATCAGATTGGAACGATTAGTAATAATCCCGATCGCTTTATTACGGCGCTCACTAAAATGGATGCCAAGGTGATCGATCTACATTTGGCCAGACAGTCACTGGAAGAATTTTTTATTGGCCAGATCCGCCAGCAGCATCTCAACAATTCCAATGGTAGCGATGACGGCCGCTTGCAAGATAATGATGAAAATCCTGGCAAAGGCCAAAATGTTGCTCCGGTTAACTAAACTCAAGCAGAAATTAGCAAAATGGCTAAAAATCTAGCAGTAAAATGATCCAGATCAGGCTAAATTTTTAATCTGAGCTAAAATCTAGGCATACAAATCAAGCTCATAAAAAACTTTTGCTTATTTTTGACCATGATCATAGCCTTGGTTAGTAAGTAGTCATAATTAGCTAAGCCAAATTGCGCTCTGATTGTTCAAAAAAGGGTAAGTTTTTTGGTAAGGAATGGTGTCTTGGATCATTAGTGCTTTATTTACTAACCACGATTGGCGATCCTGGAGGTGATTATTTTACGATTGTCAAGCTAAACCTGGCTCCAAGCAATTATTTTGAGTCTCCATGTTATCTCGCTCAATATTTCGATCGACATATTGATATTTAGATTGATCTCCGATATTTAGATTGATCTCCAGCGATCGGTGATAATAAATCAAGGTTTTTGAGCGGCGATCGCCCAAGTTTAGACTTTAGCTTTCAGCAAGATTAGGGCAAAATTAGTTGATTAGTTAATTAGTTATCTGAGTGATGTCGCAAGTATCACAACCATGCATTTAAAAGGTTCTGGACTGTTGAAAATTCTGGCTCCCTTTGGTTTGGGTTTGGGCATATTAATTGGCAGCGCCAGCATGGGTGCTATGCCGGTTTATGCCGATGGCAGTCTGGCGACAGTTTCCAGGCGCGGTAATTTACGGGTTGGCATCGATGCGTCGATCGGTGGCGCTTATATGTTCTGGAATCCTAAAACCCAATACTACGACGGGTTTGAATGGGAAATCATCGAAGCGATCGCCGCCAAGTTAGATGTGGCACCCCGGCCAATTAATATTCCCTGGGCTAGCCAAACCAATAGTTTATTAATGGGCGATGTGGATTTGATCCTGAGTGTAAGGGAAACTGGTGGGCTGGAATCCGACCCCAATCAAGATGAATTTGCAGAATCAATTCCCTACTACCAAACCTCTCAGCGGCTTTTGGTGCATAAAGACACCACTAATGTTAATTCACTCCGGGATCTAATTGGCAAACGGGTGGGAGTAATCGCCAATAGTGGTGGTGCAGCCATAGTTGAGACCTATAACAACAATCGTGGTAATGCCGTAAGGCTGTTTGCATCCCGCGATCTCGATCGCATGATTGCTCAGCTTCGAGCCGGGCAACTGGATGCCATGCTATTAGACGAACCAATTGCGGTGTGGCAGGTGCGCGAAGATCCGAACTTGCAAATTAGCGGCGATCGCTTTTTGCCAATTAACCTGGTGGTCATAGTTCGGCAAGGAGACGAGACCTTAAAAGCAGCGCTCGATCGCGCCATCATTGAATTACAACAAGAGGGTAAACTAGAATCTATTCTTAGGAGATGGAAACTGTGGTACAACAGTCGAGAGTTTTTGCAATCAACCGAGGCATCGCCAAATATAACATTAAGGATCACTATGCAGTTCTGGGATTACCACTGATTGTTGAACCAAGGCTGATCCGCAAAAAATTTATGAAGCTGGCCAAAACGCTGCATCCAGATGTGTTTGGCCGCACCGCCGCCGAGAAAGATCTGGCTACCAATTACTTTGCCAAAATGATCAGCCCTGCCTATGAGACGCTGAGTAATGAAAAAGAGCGCAACGAATATTTTGCAACGATTCGATTGCTAGGGCAGGATCTCAAAAAGCGATCGGAAGAAATTGAATTGGAAGCGCCAGAGGCCAAAAAACTCTATCGTTATGCCCATGAGACCACTTATCTGCAAGCAGTTGCTGATATGGCAGAGCAGCAATATGGCTCCCTTGACAAAATATTAGACAATACGGCCATTTTAAGTGAGTTTAACCTGGTGTTTTTGATGACCCAGGACTCGATCTGCCCGCCGGTGAATGTACCGACGCGACCTGAACCAACTGGTGGTCTGGATGGTACGCCGCCACCAAAGAAAAAGTCAAAGGCAGCCCGCAATATCAAGCTAGGCGAATTATATGTGGCCAAAAAACAATGGGCAGAAGCGCTGAAAGAGCTTAAGGCAGGTGAAAAGCTCGATAATGCTAATGCCAAGTTATATGCCCTGTTGGGCGTGGTTTACTTTAATCAAAAAGTGCTGAGTATGGCCAAGGCAAATCTCCAAAAGGCATTAAAAATCAATGCCAAAGAGCCCCTTGCCCTGGAGTATATGGAAGAAATAAAGCGAGCTAGCAGAGCTAGTGCCCAAAAAGCCAAGCAATCGAAAAAGGGGGGTGGCTGGTTTGGCCTAGGACGGAAATAGGCCAGGAGTAGGCTGGGAGCAAGCTGACCTTGATCTTACAATTACAAATTACGATCGCAATTAATTAACTTATAGCTAATTATTAGCCAAAGCGCCTAATCACTTCGCCATCAGCACGACGAACCAATAACTCGATCGCCAGTGGGCTACCCGTAAAGATCGGGCTTTTGGTTACCACCTGGATCGTGAAAGGAAAGTCATAATCATTTATTTCATCTAATAACTCATTCAGAGCTTTCTGGGAAAATACACCAACTCTGCCTGTGATTGGATCATAGACAATGCCTTCTTGTTTGGCGCGGAAGTTTGCCAATGAAAATAGCTGACTGACTCGATCTTCTTTCTCGGCAAAACTTAGATCGGCTTCAAAGTTAAGTGAGGCAATCACATCGCCCTGATTAAAAATAATTTGATTGGGGGTCACATCAGCTACGATCGCCACGCTGGTTTCCTGGCGCACATAGTTACCCGCCGAAAGCAACCGAATTACATAGCTGCGGCCATCACCGATCCGATCGAGCAAGTTATTTAATTGGGTTTCCGTAACCGTAATTACTGGCTCAGTTGGTGCTTGACCGGGCAGAAAACCCAGCAATTCGATCGAATTACGATTGGCCTCTTGTACCAGCCCAGTGATTGCCTGTCTTAGTTCCGAGCGCGATAGTTCTGGGAAAGTGACTGCCGCTGCCAGCACCTGATCCGCTTGAATTGCGACACTACCTCGTCGCAGGGCTTGAATACTCTCAGAGAGGCGATCGCGGCTATATTCTAGATTCTCAACTTCCCTGGCTAGATCCGATCGCTGGGTCGAAATTTCATTGAGGCGATTTTGGGCACTGTCGATTTTTTCGCGTAAAGCCTGGCGATCGTTGCTGATTTGTTCCAAACTAGCTTCTAATTCAGCCTGTTCACCTTGAAGTTGGGTACTTTCAATTTTTAATTGCTCACTCTCGGCCAGGATCTCTTCTTGCTCACTCAACAAACTAGCCACTTCATCAATCAGCTCTTGCTCTTGTTCTAGCACCTGATTGAGCTTTTCCTGGGTCTGCAATAATTGCCCTTGGGCATCTTCTAGTTGCTTTTCGGTTTCCGCCTGTTTAACCAACGAAGCAGACAAAGAACGATTGATAATATCTAGCTCGGCCTGGGCTTCCTCGCGCTGGGCTTTGGCATCATTTAATTCTGTTTCGATTCTTTCCTGTTGGGCACGGGCATCCGCCAGATCGGCACGAATACTTTCCAGGCGAAATAAGCCATCGCGCAGTTGACTGCTAGTAATTAGCAGCACTCCCAAAGTGGAAGCGGAAATGACCCCACCGGTTACGATCGTAATCAGGGTAGCGGTTTTTTTGGGTCTTAAATTAAAAATACTAAGACGAGCTTTCCCCACCTTAGATCCAATCCGATCGCCAGCCGTAGCAATAATACCGCTAAGGACTAGGATCGCCACAATTAGCACATAACCAGCCATTTAGACCCTCACACCTGATGTTTCAATCTTATCACCAGGTTTTTTCTGAATTCAAAAATACGCAAACAATCAGCAGCGCCAGCGATGAATCAATTCTAGTAAAGCCTGAGTAATCAAGCTAAATCAACTGAAATTAATTTCACTCACCCCATAAAAACTAAGCCAATCGCAATCAACCGCAAATAACTGCCGATCGATTCGAGTTAGGCTTCAACCTGTTATTTAGTCTGGGCTTTAGTCTGGGCAGATTAACCCCATTCAGCCAAGCCAGCGATCCTGCCTGAGATCTTCGCGTCAAAGTGCAGCTTATAGCCCAATCCTGTCGGCTTTATGTTTGACATTTCCATGATTACACTGAGATATGACAACTAACCTCATAACCTCAGTGCAGCAGTCAGGTAGGATTTAATCGCTCTAATCCCTAGCTAAACACCGATCGAACAGATATCGAAATATCGAACAGACACAGTTATCTAACTACAATATGATTGGCTTACTTAACTCACTTTAATGCAATTAATGCAACTGCCTTAGATCATGCAAAAGCATAAGCTAACCTCAAACAAGCGCCGATCGCCAAGCGAAAGGTTAACGATTAATAGATCGAAACCAACCACTGACCCAAATATTGAAACAGGGGATTAGCCTCGGTTCCCAATGCTTGCACCTCTATACGATACATGCCTGCATGTCTTGGATTTGTAACACTTTTGGCAACAATTTCGATTTCTTGATTGGGCAGCGCCGCGATCGGTTCGACAAATTCAATTCTGATATTATTCAGTTCCCGATCGACCGAAATATCTCTAACCTCATACTCCTCCTTGGAGCGGCGATTACGCACAGTGAGTTTGCGGGGCACAAAGGCACTTCTAAACTCTTGAGGATAGACAATTTGCACTTCCGCTACTGCCCTGCTATCTGGCAAGGTCGCATAAAACTTGATGTAGTTGCGGCTAGCACCGGGGTTTTTATTGCGAATCACATAGGGCAAATTGTTTTCTTTGTTGCCAAACAGCACAATATTATTTTGCGCCTTGGCCACGGATGGTTTCAGCATCGAAGCAGTGAATCCAGAGCCAAGCACTGAAAGTAAGGCGATCGCGGTTGCAATGGTTTTGGTCAGTTTCATAGGGGGTAATCGGGCTAGAGTCTTAGATTTAACTAGTTGGTTGAGCTAATCCGGTTGAATTGGGGCTGGTTCGATCGCTTTGAGATTGCTCGCAGGTATTTAAACCTATCTTAATCTACGCAACTTTACTTTAATTAGATTTAGGCTATTTAAGCAAGTCGATCGAAATTCTGGTTTAGCTTAATGATTGCTGCGGTTTGTTCAAATTACTGTCTTACTTAGACGTTAGCGATTTAAACGATCTGATTGATCTGGCTGATCAAGCATTTGCCTTATATAGATCATGCTTAGTAGCGGACGCAGTTATGGGGCAAAAGTTCCTGCGATCGATTGCTGGATCAATCTAGCTTCAATCTCAAAAGATTTGTAGCCTGCTACATTGTCCGACCTTACCACTGTTAAAATAAGCATCGCTAAACTAATCAAAAAACTAGCCTACTAAACTAAATTTATTTTTAGCTAGCCGATCGAACAGTATAGATTCCTCGCCTAAACGCTAGTGATCAGATAGATTAAGTCTTAGGCCAAAATCTTTGATTCCTCCGATCGCAGGATTTGGGCTTTTGGCAGAAATCTGAGATCTAATGTCGCTGCCTTAATTCAAGCTATTTTAGTTCAAGCTAATTCCATTGACCCCATTAATTTAAATTTCAAAGGCAAAATTGTATGTTCTGGGCAGATAAGCTCGCCGCCAGTGCAAACGGCGCACAGATAGTTAATGATTCTAAGACCCCATCCGGCCGTGTCCATGTCGGATCGCTGCGTGGGGTAATTATTCATGATGTGATCGATCGCGCCCTAAAACATGCAGGCAAGCCGGTTAAGTTTATCTATGGCGTGGATGACTATGACGCGCTCGATACTACGCCCAAATATTTAGACCAGGCCAAATTCAAGCCCTATCTGGGTTATCCGCTGTGTAACGTGCCTTCGCCCGATGATAGCGCCAGCGACTATGCCAAATACTTCATGGCTGAGTTTTTGCAGGTATTTGATTATCTGGGTGTAAAACCAGAGGTCTATTGGCTGCGGGATCTCTATCGATCGGGACAGTTGAATGAATATATTGATATTTTCCTGAATAATGCCCATTTGATCCGCGAGGCTTATTTAGAAGTTAGCGGCGCAAAGCGGGCGGAGAACTGGTATCCATTCCAGGCGATCTGCGAAAATTGCGGCAAGATCGCCACCACCGTTGTGACTGACTACAAAGATAAACAGGTTTTTTATACCTGTGAGCCCAACGCCACCAACTGGACAGAAGGCTGTGGCCATTCCGGTTGGGTCTCGCCCTTTGATGGTAATGGCAAACTACCCTGGAAAGTGGAATGGGTGGCAAAATGGCGTTTGCTGGGTGTAAGCATTGAAATGGCTGGTAAAGATCACTCCCAAAAGGGGGGATCGCGGGATGTGGCCAATGCAATCTGCCGTAAGGTATTTGGTGAGCAACCGCCCTATCACTCGCGCTATGAGTTTATTCTGGTCGGTGGTACGAAGATGAGTTCATCGAAGGGGGTGGGTTCCAGCGCCAGGGAGATCGCTGCCTTGCTGCCACCGGAGCTATTGCGATTTTTGATGCTGCGAACGCCACCCAAAACCGCGATCAACTTTTCGCCCGACTATGAAAACATTACCCGGCTGTTCCGTGACTATGACACCCTGTTTGAAAAACTGGTGCAGGGCACAGCCAAAAAGCCCGAAGAACTAGTGCCGCTCACCTATGCCCAACTGGAGGGAGAACCCAAGCCCTACCAGACGATCGACTTTAGTACATTGATCTCACTGCTGCAAATCCCCCACATTGAGATCGAAGCGGAGATCGCTAAGCGGGTTGGTACATCAATGAGCGATCATGATTGGCAGGTTACCCGCAGCCGGATCGCCGTTGCCCAAAAATGGCTGGCCGATTATGCCGATGAGGAAGAAAAGCTGGTTTTGTATATGGACAATGTGCCAGAACAGATTAACCAACTTTCAGGCGAGCAAGTTTCCTATCTCGGTCAGTTAGCCCAGGTACTAGGCGATCTCGACAACTGGGATGGCGACGAGTTGCAAACAGCTTTGTTTAGTACCTCCAAGCAGATGGAACTAGGCGCTAAGCAGGCTTTCTCGGCGGTTTATTATGCTTTCTTGGGCAAAGAACGAGGCCCGAAGGCAGGCAATATGTTGTCCTGGTTACCAAAGGATTTTGTGGTGACCCGCTTAAACGATGTAAATAAACTAGCTGGCTCAGCCAATGCCAATTAACACAATCAGCAGGTACAGGTGATCATTATGGCGACAATTTTAAGAGATTTGAGCTATCGCTATCAGTGGCTCTATGATGGAATCTCTGGGCTGGCAGCGCTGAGCGTGGGCGGTGAGAAACGATTTCGGCATTTGTTTTTGCGGGATATCACGATCGAAGAGGATTCCCACGTTTTGGATCTATGTTGCGGCAGCGGCCAATCGACGGAAATCCTGGTGGCCAGATCGCCCCATGTGGTGGGTTTAGATGCATCGCCAATGTCTCTGGCCAGGGCTAAGCAGAATGTACCCCAGGCAGAATATGTGGAAGCATTTGCCGAGGATATGCCCCTGGAAGATGACTCCTTTGATCTGGTGCTTACCAATACGGCGCTCCATGAGATGCAACCAGATCAACTCCAGCAAATTCTCAAGCAGGTTTATCGGGTGCTGAAGCCAGATGGAGTCTTTACGATCGTGGACTTTCATCGTCCTACCAACTGGCTATTCTGGTTACCTTTGGTGATGTTTCTGTGGTTGTTTGAAACGGAAACGGCCTGGCAATTGATCGAAACCGATCTGGTGAAAATGCTGCGGCAAACTGGTTATGTGGTTGACTATAAGCGCCTGTATGCGGGTGGTAGTTTGCAGATTATTTATGCCCATAAGCCCGCGCCCAAGAATGAAGCAGAGCCAGAAGCCGAGGCGATCGCTGTTGATCAAGCTGCCGCTCCAGATGATCTACCCGTCGCGGTTAATGTGCCATTAGTTACCACAGAGCCACAAGCCCAGGAGGCGATCGCTGTTGATCAAGCCGCTGAAGCTGAATTGGATGATATGACCGATGAAACCGAGCAAGCTGATATTGACAACGAATCAGCCGAGATCATTGAATATACTGAACAGATTGAGGATTCTACTCCAGATTAGGCTTGGGTTAATTTGAGTTCAACGCATTGATTAAGCTGGACTTTGATTGACTGATCGAACTGAACGATCTAGAAGGCGATCCCAGGCTAAGATAGCTAGAATGAAATAAATAAACCGAAATAAATTAGCATGGTGATATTTCTACATTGGCGATCGCCACAAGATTAGACCTAGTTTCAGCAATGCCTAAGATTCCCGATTGCGATCGTTGTATTTATTTTTCCCATAGCCGTTTTTTGGTCTGTGCGATTCATCCCACCGGACCAGTTGAGCAATCATGCGCGGATTTTGAGTCGGCTGAGCTGTGGCAGCCCGAAGACCCTACCAGCTACGAAGATATTCAAAACCTGGACGAAATCTACTGGCATCCCTTGTTTACTGGCGAATGCCCTGAATGCGGTTATAAGTTTTCCCGCTATCGATTGCCGCCCCTGAAGTGGAAATGCATTGCCTGTGGCTGGGATGATCTGGGCTGACCTGGGCTGATCAGGGGCATGAATTTGATTAGATTTCTGATGGGGAGGCATAACCCGCTACATTGTCTGTTTTGTTAGGGCTAGCCAAGCATAAAAATACCCAGGAATGAAAATGCAGGTACAAAAATAGCTGATTTTGTCAGTTAATGCTTGACATGTTTTAAACGAGTATTTATGATTTCATTAATGATTTTATGAAATAACAAATAAACCAAGTTATTTTGTTCCCTACGATCGCATTGCCCTCGCCCATTAAAAAAAGAGCAACTAAATTAATGCTGTTTAGTCATTCCCCGTGACTATGCTTGCTGCTGATCGGTTTGCTCATTGGCCTTAACTTGTTGAAGCTCACTTGATTGAGGCTCTGTCAATAAGACAGCTTAGGGAGCAAAAATACCAGAAATATCAAAAGTAAAAATGTGCATGGATATGTTTACACATATGTGTGCCGATCGGAACTGATCGCAAAATCCCATTTGTGTCAGTTCAGGTTTCATAGTGGCTAACTATAGGGTGGCAGCCAATTAATTGCTTGCTGATTGAAAAACTAATAACTGAGGATTGCCTCTAGTAACCATGACTTACAAAAAACAACTGCATCCCTGGAGTATTGTGCGTAGCCTGGCAGGAGGTCAAAAAATCTCTGTGGGTAGGTTCCGGCGCTACAACGATGCCAGCTCACACTTGCTGTTCCTGGGGCGGATCATGCCAACACTTGACCATTCAATTGTGTTTGACCCAATGGACAGATTACATGCCGATGACCCAAATTCCAAGGAGTTGGAGCAGGCCGGATCCAAACAAAGTATCGATCGCGGTGAACAAACCCAGCCTGAAACAGCCTCAACTCAGCCAGAGGTAGGGGTTGTTCTTGAGCAGGCGCAACCATATAAACCTACGATCGAACCAGTCCTAACCCCGAAAAAGAGGCGATCGGCTAGAAGTTTGCGCTTAGTGGAATAATAAATACCACGCTTGAAAAAGCACTAACCATCACAAACCTACCCATCCCTTAACCCAAACTGCCCTAATCCACCCCCATCTGATACCGAAAAATGCAGTAGCCACCGCCATTTGCTCTAAGTAAGCCTGCGTAAATAGTGATTGAATCATGGTAGCGATCGAGGCTACCTTTTTAGTATCAACTTATAGATTTATAGATTTGAATATCTAGTTAAGCGATTCAAACCATAAAGCAGAGTAGTGATCGCTCAATTGCAAATCTAAGATAAATAGCCAGGCTTGAATACCTTAATTTAGCTTTCAATATTTAGCTTTCAAGCTGAGATTTAATTGATCGCTTATTAGCATAACCATTGGCTTTACCTTTAATCAAAGTTCATTAAGCTGACTGGAACTCAATAACTTCCAAATAAGCTTTAAATAAAGGAATTGCGATCGATTCCAGCTTGGTATTTAACAGTCAAGAAGCCTGCGATCAGCGGTTAAATCATTTCAACAATTGAACAATTAATTGGGCATTGGAGTACAAAGTTTTGCTGTTCCCTGCTTTTAGGTGGTTTAAGGGCGGTGGAATTAGTTGGGGGTAGATTTAAGGAATTATGGAAGCGGAGTTTGTGTATCTGAGTGAGGGGGCAGATAATGTCATCCTGGTGGAACAAGTTGCCTTTACGGAGAGCGATCGCTTGTTTGATGACCCTGGTAATGTCAGTGTTACCAGTGGTTTAGTTGTTTTTGGCTTGGGTGGTGATGACGCGATTCAAGGCAGGGCAGAAGCCGCTGAATTGATCAATGGGAATAGCGGCAATGATACGATCGTGGGCTGGGGTGAAGCCGATACTTTGCTTGGTGGCCAGGGTGATGATGTATTGTTTGCTGGTTATTTTAATACCCCGTTTACAGCCAGCACCGCCCCCATAGAAATATTTGATTTTGCCTCTGCTACCCTGAAGGGCAATCTGGGCAGCGATTTGATCATTGGCGGTCGGGGAGCAGATCTACTGCTCGGTGGTGCTGATCATGACACAATTATTGGTAATGAAGGTGCAGACTTTATCGCTGGCGATAGCGGTAATGATGTGCTGACCGGTGGAGAGGGCAGCGATCGCTTCTTCCTCAGACCCTCAGACGGGGTTGATATTATTACAGACTTTAATGCGGCTCAGGATTTTATTGTGTTGGGTCAGGATATTCTGGCGATCGATGGTTTGATCGCTGATTTTGAACAGATTGCCCTACCGAGTTATATTGACCTGACTCAGCAAGGGGCAGATGTGATTGTGGGCACAACGCTGTTTGGCGATATGGCGATCGTGCAGAATGCTAGCGTGGCTCAGGTGGCTAACCAGTTTGCGATTCCTGTCTTCGATAATTTAGTTTGACCACAATTTAGAATCTTAATTGAAGATTCAGACATCGCCTTCCTTAAAACTAGATCTGCCTATATTCAACTGATTTTTGTTGAGATCATTGTCAGTTCTGGGTCAGTTCTGGATTATGCAATCCCAATCCCAAAGAATCTGATCCAGTGATTTAGAACCTATCATATTTTTTCTGAGCGATTATTAACCTGTAGCGACCTAAACAAGTTTATATACTGCTGTGTCTGCTGGTGTAATGGATATTCTTTCAGGGCAATTTGCCGACAATTCGTTGCCATTTGAGCTAATTGATCTGGATTATCAAGTAGCTCCATAATCCGATCGCGGAAATCCAGGGCATTGTTTGGCGCTGCTAATGCCCCGGTAATCCCTGGCCTGACTAGATCGCTTACACCACCAACCCGAAACGATACCATTGGTGTACCGCAAGCTAAACTTTCTTGAAGTACCAACGGCAAGTTATCAGCCCTGGTGGGTACTAAAACCAAGTCAGCCGCGTTATATACCACCGCCTTAAGGCGATCGCCACTGGCATATCCCAAACTCAAATTAGCGATCCCCACGGCCTGGGCAATTTCCGCTCCCCCATCCCCCAGGGTTAATAGACATAAATCCTGCTTTAGTGAAGCGGGTATGGCTTGCAGAGCGGCAATTAATAAGTCGCCACCTTTACGAGGTTCGCTGAGTGAATGAGCACCAAATAACAATATTTTTTTATGCTCAGGAACCCCCAAAACACTGCGGCATTGGGATTGGTCGATCGGGCGGTAAGCATTGGTATCGATGCCATAGGGAATATGATGAATGGGCAAATGCATGAACATACTTTGCCTTGCCTGCTCGGCGAGCCACTTACTAGGCGCAACGATCGCCATATTGAGGTTTGGCCAGGTTCTAATTTTGCGCTGCCAGATCCAGTGCGATAAATCATTTTCCTTATTACTATGTAACTGTGGGCAAGTGCCACATTTTTGTTGATAGCGATCGCAATCAAAACTATAGTGGCAGCCGCCAGTAAATGGCCACATATCATGTAAAGTCCAAACGATCGGCACTTGAAGCACCTGTTGCAGTCTTGCCAGATCTTCGATCCGCAAAAAGCTTTCACACACCCAATGCAAGTTGAGAATATTTGGTTTGAGATTAATCACCCGCTCAACCAGATTATTGGGAAGCCATTGCAGTGAATAGGTGGTGCGATCGCGGTGCGGATAGCGTTGCAACAACAGGCGATCGATACTGGGGGCAATTTTAGCCCATCCCTTACCCAGCTTAGTTTGGCTAGTAACCACCCTGTGATCATCGCTCAGCTTTTCTTGCACCAGCATTTGCGATTCGATGCCAAGCTGGGTTAAACCCTGATGTAAGCGATAGGCGGCGATCGCTGCGCCACCACCAAGATCGCTCGCACTAAGAAGTAGCGGTTTAATTGGGTTCATACGCTAACGAATAAAAACGCCTAAAAATTATGGCTTAATTGCTTCGACAAAGATGGAATTGGGTCGCAGGACTTGGCCATCTTTGTAGTCTAATTCGTAGCGATCGAAATCAGGGATCTGGCTGGTAGTGGCGCTGAGAAAGCTAATCTGGCTAAAGCCAACCTGCTCTAATAGCCGTGCCAGCGAGCAGCGATCGTACATCCATTGATGAATTTCGCCCGCAGTTCTAAATAGACCTATTTCAAACGCATTGCTGGCCTCTTTCCCCGCCACCAGCCAGACTAGTTGCCTTGCGATCGCCACGCGCACTTTTTGCCACAGCGATCGGATTGAACTGGTGCGTAACTTGTGCCAGCGGGACGGAACAGGCGACTGCAATGCAGCTTGATAGCGATCGAGCTCAGCACCAATTCGACTCCGCACAAACTCACTTTGCTCCGGCTGCAAGTTGGCTAAATATGCACCCATCTCACCGCCCGTTTGCGATCGCACCGATTGTTCTAATAGCTCCAGCATGATCCAATCATAGTTTGCCCATAATTCAGGTTGGGAATCTAAATCATCTGTCGTTTCCGATATTTCTGGATCTAAGCGGGGCATCTGAGCCAGTTTGGATTTTGCTGAGCTAGTGGTGTTATGCGGCTCTGTACCTTGATTTTCACTGGTAATATGATTGGCATCTGCAGATATACCATTGGCAAGTTCAGTTTTGAAGGTCTGCTCATCACCAGATCGCTCAATCTTATTAGCCCAATAGGCTCGATCTAATTGATCCAGTAATTCCAAGTAATGCCTGGCGATCGTTTCTAAATCCGGCACCACAACCCGCAGAATTCCACCCGACTGCAAAACCCGCCAGCATTCCCGTAGTGAATTAAATGCTTGACCGCGATCGAGATGTTCCAAAAAATGCGAGCTATAACAAGCCACAAAGGAATGATCGGCATAGGGCAATCCCTGGCGCAGATCGTGGGCTTGGACGTGGCGGCGATCGGCAGCAACCATATCAATATTCACCCAATCTGGGTGGTAGATGCTGCCACAACCCATATTTAGCATTTGACTTGAAGAAGAAGAAGGTTGCATAGAGCTGGGACAGTAATAACGGGCAGCGATTAATTAGAAAGAATAATTTAAAGCAGCATGGTGAGCTAGTGCTTGCTAATAAGGGAGTGGTTTAAGCCAAAAACTGAGCTTAGTTAAAGCTCTAATCGGCCAACTTGCCTTAATTGCCTGTTGTTGGCCATCCTTTTGCATAATCACATCAAATAGAGTACGACGTTTAACATATTTAAATGTATCGCCATAAGACCTGAAAACAAAGCCATACTTGATCCAATCTTCTGGATTGTGTGGCACGTCTGGTAGTTCTTGTGTTTCAATATAGCGCCTTAAGATATCAATGAATTGGCCATGACTTTTGGGCCTAATCACAGAAGCCAGATCTTCATAAATAGTCCTACCCATCAAGATTGAAGGCTTTTGGGCATAAACTGCCTCAATTCCCACCGAAGAACCAAACGAAATTACTAAATCACAATTATCGATCAAGGCGTAGGTACTAATTGATGATTCTGCCGGAATTACTTCTAGATTTTTGAATTTAGGGGCGATCGAATTAATATGCTGAGTTTGCGAATTGTCAACACCCTTCAAATTGGGATGAACCCGCAAATAAAACTGAGCTGATTGACAGTCGGCAAATGTAGTCAAGAGCTTGTCTAGGGCTTCAGCTTGATTAACATAGAAGGGATTTTGCCATTCGGCGATCGCCTCAAATTCATCTTCGGAAGAATTAAAAATAGCAATGTTAACCTTTTGCTCATGAGTGGTGGCGATCGCCTGGGTCAGACTTTCTGGCAGTAGACCCAACTGCTGAGTAGCAGTGAAGTTGTATACATCCTGCTTATTGCGATTGCCTTCAAACCATTGTTTAGCGATCTTAGTTTTTTGCTCCTTGCTCAGTGGTGAGTTAGCATAGGTTTCCTCAACCATTTGCTTACGCAGGGATAGATCATATAAATAATTATTATGAATGGTAAAATATTTATCTAAGACACCCGCTGCTTCATGCACAATTATGTCGTTGATTTCTAACTTCTGGGCGGCACGGAGAGCAGGACGCAAGGGGGAAAATCTACCGTTGTAAATCACTACTACATCGGGATTAATAGTAGTAAGGTGATTAATCATGGCAAAGTGAACGATCGCCGCGGTGAGCAGATTTTGCTTAATGATGCCCTGGTATTTGTCAACATCTGGATATGGCTCCCTTAATAGGGAAATAACTGAGCTAAGTGCAGCCATACCGATATCAGAACCCTCTAGTTCAATTGCTTTAAGTTGGCTGAGGGATTTGATTGAGATTTCGTTGAGGGATTCTAACTGTTGTTCTTGCGCTGGCGTAAGGTTATATATATTGGCGGTAGTGAAGCGATCGCGTCCCACCCAGTCAATGCCAGCCTGACCACGTGACTTGCAATGTAAACAGCCACTCAGGCGATGGTCAGGGTTGAGAGTGCAAGTAGGTAAGCTCCCATCACAGGTGAGCAGAATTACGTCATCACCTTTTTGTAAATGTTGTTCAATTAGATCTAGCTCAGTTTCAAAATGGGGAGTTGAACCGGCTAAGGGGCTATAGAATAGAACTTTCATAATTAAGCTGGCGATCGTATCTTAGGCAAAATCCAAATAGGGTACTAAAAAATTGTTAGACAGATACTACTGCTCAGTATCCCAACTTACTGAGTGTTTTCCGATACTTGAAATTAAATTCTCGCATATGTTTTTCGCTGAGGTATTGCCTATAGTTACCAACCTTTTGTTTCCAGAAGAAACGCTGATCAATCTTTGTATTCGTAGAGGCTAGATCTATAGCATTACGCAAACTCGCACTATCTTTACCAAATAAGTCGGCTAATGGGTCGAGTGTAGATAAAGGTTGATGATGTATATCTTCATATTTAATGATTAATGATTGATATTGATCTGCCTGCTGGTACCGCTTTAACCAGGCATTGATGTGATCTAACCAAGAACCACCGCACATCTTCGTAAAGGCATTATTGCCAATTGCAAATTTGTTAATGTAATGATCAATATATGCGTCAATTTCTCCAGTTTGCTTAAGCTCATCAACTGATTTTAAGTCCCCGTTAAAAAAGAACTCGCTCATTTTCTGTGAGTATAAAAAGTTAAGCGAGGAAATAAGCACATCTAATGGGTGGCGGTAGATATAGATAAATCCATGATTTTGAATCCTTAATGCCCTAGTAGGGGAAAATAAATACTTCGGGAAATCGAGCGTATGAGTTTTGACTAGAATAACTTTTTCACCATTGTAATAGAAATCATTCGCCAAGTCAAAAACCCTATCGCGATCGAAATGCGCACCAGGAATTACTTTTCGGCCTTCATATCCATTCAGTCTTGCGATTATCTCTCGAAGCCATGTATTACCAGAGCGTGGATAAGAAACAACCCAAACAACTTTTTTTACATTGTCTTGATCAAATAAATTGACGAGTGTACCTACTCCATCATAGAGCTTATTCCTGACGGTATTTTTGGCCTTGGATAATAATAATTTCATGCTGAGCTATTGTTTAAACGTGATTTCAATGGCTTAGAAAGCGATCGCTAACAAATCCAGTCTAACGCCAGCAATTAAAGATTAGGAGATCAAACCCACATTCCGCGGTTAAGAAATAAAATAAGGTAATTTTGAAAAAGCCGAATCGAGCCAGTGGAAATTGCAGTAGAAAACCTAGACCATCTGGGCATTGTGGCCGGACTCATCGATGAGATGGGTTTGGTCGATTGTATTAACAACAGTGTAGGCAGGCATCCAAAGGAGATCGTAAGCCCAGGTCAGGTAGTCAAAGCAATGATTCTGAATGGTCTGGGATTTGTGAGTGCGCCGTTGTATTTGTTTGAGCAATTTTTTGTAGGCAAAGCCACATTTGCCAGTACGCTCAGGTCATTCAGGTCAAGCTGGAATTTTGAGCAGGTAGAGTTATTTGTGTGTGATAGTGCCCTTTACTCGCAACAGAATCTAGAGCTGCTGGGCGATTCACCCTGGTTGTCGAGAGTACCCGCTAGTCTGAGTGAAGCCAAACAATTGCTATCGACTGACCAGGCAAATTGGTTAAAGCCAGATGAATCTGTGCCAGGTTATCGGATCGCCGTTTTCAGTAGTGAATATGCACAAGTGCCTCAACGCTGGTTGCTGGTTGAAAGTGAGGCACGCCGGTCATCTGACCTGGATAAATTGCAACAGCAATTGCTCAAGCAGCAAAAAGAAGCCCAGGCTAGTTGGCAAAAGCTATCTAAGCAATCATTTGCTTGTGAACCTGATGCCATAGCAGCAGCAGAGCGATTTGCTAGCACCCTCAAACTCTGTTCGCTTGCACAAATCAAGGTAGTTGAGAAAGCTCAATATGCTGGCTCGGGCAGACCGCGCAAGCAGGCAAAACCCAAACAGTTGAGCTATTTTTTGCAAGCCCAAATTGTGCCAAACCAGGCTGCGATTGAGGCTGGGCAACATCGGGCAGGGCGTTTCATTCTCGCCACCAATGTCATCGCTGAAAGCCAACTTAGCCCCCAGGCATGTCTCAATCAATACAAGGCACAGCAATCGGTGGAGCGTGGGTTTCGCTTCCTCAAAGACCCGCTATTTTTCACCTCCAGGGTCTTTATCAAATCTCATCACCGAGTAGCAGCGATGGCAATGGTGATGGGCTTATGCTTGTTAGTCTATTCACTCGGACAGCGCAAGTTACGGCAAGCTTTGGCGCGTGCTGGCGACACGATTGCTGACCAAAGGGGAAAACCTACTGACTGCCCTACCTTACGCTGGGTTTTTCAGTGTTTTCAGGCAGTACATTTGCTCCAAATCGCTGGTGCTAAGCAGATTGCCAATCTTACTGAACAGCGTTCCCGAATCCTGAATTTCCTCGGTGCTCCTTGCCAGAAATATTATCTACTTTGCTGACTAAACCGCGGAATGTCGGTTTTATGCAACGCAACATATCATTAACGTGAGTTCGACGGAGTAGAAAAAGAGACAAGAAAGGCTGAGACTGTTATTGAAGAACTCAAATCTCAGCTATGGCTAAAATTGTATCTCACCTAGATGTAACGCAGATTTTTTGTGATGTAGACGACTTTTGCCAGCAATTTGAACGTCATTGTCAGCAATATCCTCAACTACCGTCAATCCTACGCGAGAAACGCAGTCGCTCACGTATGAGTTTGAGTGAAGTAATGACCATAGTTATTGCCTTCCACGGTTCAGGATTTCGTACCTTTAAGGATTTCTACACACTGTGTGTTGTCCCTCACTGGCACAAAGCGTTTCCCAACTTAGTTAGCTATAACCGTTTCGTTGAATTGATGCCCTGGACATTGATGTTGCTGTGCTGTTTTTTACACACTCGCCAAGGTGAAATAACCGGGATTAGCTTCATTGATTCAACACCTATTGAGGTATGTCATCCCTGCCGTTCCAAGAGCCATCGTGTGTTTGAGGGATTAGTGGGCTGGGGCAAGAATTCTATGAGTTGGCACTATGGCTTTAAATTGCATTTAATTATCAACGAGAGAGGTGAACTACTTGCCTTTAAGCTTACTGCGGGTAATGTTGATGACCGTAAACCAGTGCCAGACTTGGCCAAAGACCTAATTGGCAAGTTATTTGGTGACCGAGGCTATATCTCTCAACCCTTGTTTGAAAAGCTCTTTGAGCAAGGTCTGCAACTAATTACTCGCTACAAGAAAAACATGAAACAGAAATTGGTCAAATTAATCGACAAAATTCTCTTGCGCAAGCGCTCCTTAATTGAAACTGTCAATGACCAGTTAAAAAATATTTCTCAAATCGAGCATTCCAGGCACCGCAGCGTCTGGAATTTCTTGGTTAATCTCTTTGCTGGCTTGACGGCTTATACTTATTTACCTAAAAAGCCTTCTATAGATTTGCAGCATAAAGGCTTGCCTGCTCTACCTCCTGCTATGTTTTAAACTCGTCGAACTGACGTATCATTAGATATTATTTGGATATAGGCCTGCAAAAGAAGTTTACCTGCGATCGGCTCAACCACAGATACCTCAACAACTTTTAAAGCTATTCAAAGCTATCGGCAGGGTAATTTAAACAATTAGCATTCATGTTGACGAGATGATTTAAAGATCAAGCGATCAGCGGCTTGAAACCATGCTTAACTGACACCTCACCAATCTTGTCCATATTCTCAACGGTGATTTGATTGCGACCCCAGGAAAAATTAGTATGCCAGCCTTCAAATTCCAGCAGCATTGATTCGGCAAAACAGGCAAACAATTGCCGCGCCGGAGCACTCATCGCCACGATCTGCATGATTTTCCAGTCAATATCCAGCGAATGCTCCACAATGCCACCATTAATCACATGCACATCTGGTTCTTGCACCAGGGTAGACATATTCTTGGGGTAGCCGCCATCGATCAAAACGCAGGGCTGCTTAAGGCTGGTCGTGTCAATTTGCATCCCCTTGGGCATACTGGCCACCCACACCACCACATCGGAGAGGGGTAACGCCTCTTCGATCGGCAAGATCTTGCCCCGCCCCAAATTAGCTTGTAGCTCCTTGAGGTTGTCCTGGTTCCTGGCCACAAAAATTAAATCTTTAACATCGGTACGCACATTTAACCAACGGCACACCGCGCTACCAATGTCCCCAGTTGCACCGCAGATCGTCACCGTGGCATTACTAAGATCGATGCCATGTTTTTGGCTAGCTTGCTCGACCTGACGGCAAATAATATAAGCAGTATGAGTATTGCCAGTGGTAAAGCGGCGGATCTCTAGCTCAATGTTGCGTACCTGTCGAATCTTACTGAGATTGAAACGCTCAAAAATGATCGACGAAAAGCCCCCCAAAGCAGTGATGTCAATCCCATTCTTTTGGGCATGCACCATTGCATTGACGATTTTGCGAGTAGCCGACTTGATCCGGCTGGGGGAAAGCATTTCTGGCAAAAAGCAAGACTCTACATATTTGCCTTGAATAATCTGACCAGTAATGCTCTTGACGGTTATGTCATCCACAATTTGTGGTGGAGCCATGCACCAGAAATCTAGTCCCTGGTCGGCATACTCTTCATAACCGAGATCCCTGGCAACCGATTGGGCATGAGCCAGGCTCGTGAGGTGTCCTATTAGTCCAAACATCTAATACGTTAGATCAACAAAAAGAATATAAGCTAAGCAACAAAATATAGCAGGGAAGGTTGAACGCGCTGATAATTCAAAACACGTTTATTATCCTGTGATTCAATCTCAATCGGGTACTCTACAGTTTAATCAACTTTTTAATCAACTTAATCAACAGCTAGTCCAACATTTGCATCAAAATTAATCAAATCAATGCAGATATAGCAGACACATATGTGAAGGAATCCCACCGCAACCATGAACCAAGCCTAGCTACAGTCAACTTGCGTAGGATGCTAATCCAGCCAAGCCAAGCTCATTTCGAGTTGCGATCGGTTTACTTGTTTTACCCTATTCCTTATTTTATCAATATCTCACGGATATTTTATTGGCTATTTGAGCGGTGCAGGGTTTAGGAGCATAGATATTTAGCTTAGATACCTCCTAGATATCTAGATACCTAGATGTTGAGCCACTATGAGCCAGCTTTAGTTAGGCAGGCAGCAATCCCATTGCCGACATTTTCATGATATCGCGGGTATTGAAGCCAATATTCCCCAAAGCTTCACCATAGGCAATCATGAAGTCTTCAACCAAAGCCTCCTTTTCCATCCCCAATACCTTGGCATCTTTTTCGACCCGATTAAGCATCTTCCAGACGATCGGTAGGTTCTGGCGATTGGCTTTTTCTAAACCTGCTTTAGCAGATTCAAAATTAGCTTTGAGCCATTCTTCACCAAAGTTGAGGTGTAGGTATTCATCCTTAACTACGCCCTCGGTAATTTTACGGGCAAAGTCATCGGCGACTGGAATATAAATGTTGTAGGCTGCGATCGCAAAGCATTCAATGATTAGCGATTGAATCAATAAGCAGGTAACCACATCACCTTCAGCCGCTGCGGTTTGGAAATTACCATGCAGTTGGGCAAAAAACTCTTGGGCAAACTGCATATCTGGCGTTACGCTCAGATTCTTGCCACAGGCTGTAAATCCTTTTTTGTGGCGCATTTCCATTTTCGCCAGTTTGGCCAGATCGTCTTTAAGATCTGGTAGCATTTCCCCAAGTCTCAGGTAATTGCTATAGGCTTCCTGTTCACCTTCGATCACGATCGCATTGATGCGGCTATAAGCATCACGGTAGGTGTCGGAGTTATAATCAAGTTCTGTAACTATGTCAAGCTGTTGACCTATCACGAGTACCCCTCGACTGAATTTTCTAATTTCTTAATAAACTAATATATTGCTTTAGCTATTCTATGCTATTTGCAGCATACACCACTGACAACATCGATCTAACCCGCTTCTCATTACGACTGCCAATGTGTCAAGCAGACTACAATCA
The DNA here is from genome assembly GCF_000317065.1 of Pseudanabaena sp. PCC 7367. Taxonomy (GTDB): domain Bacteria; phylum Cyanobacteriota; class Cyanobacteriia; order Pseudanabaenales; family Pseudanabaenaceae; genus Thalassoporum; species Thalassoporum mexicanum. The sequence goes on along the minus strand of NC_019701.1, from coordinate 4,524,470 downwards.
CAAAAATTTATGCAAACAGCAACCTATCAAAGATAATTATCTATATTTGGACACAAGTATATTTGCTTGCCTGTTCGATCAACATCGATCTTAAGCGTGAAACTTAAACGTGAAAAGTTCTCGCCGTATTGCCTAGATACAAATAATTCACAGGAAAATAGATCATTACCAGCATGGGGCGAACTTACAAGGCGACCGGAATTAATCTTAAGGGCATGGCGCTGGGGGAAAACGATAAACTACTCACGATTTTAACCAGGGAACATGGCTTGGTGCGAGCAGTGGCCGCAGGAGCCAGAAAACATCGCTCTAGTTTGGCTGGCCGATCGGGATTGTTTGTGGTAAATAATCTGGCGATCGCGGCTGGGCGAAGTCTCGATCGCATTACCCAGGCCGATACGGTGCATTCGTTTGTGGGACTGAGTCAAAACCTGGCCAAGTTAACCGCTGCTCAATATTTAATTGAATTAACCCTGATTCAAGCCCTGGCTGCCCAACCACAGGAAGAATTATTTTTGGTGATTGTGGAGCATCTGTTGCGCTTGAATAATGCTGCCCCAGATTTGCAAACCGTGATGGCGTTACTAAGTCATGGCATCTATCATTTGTTGGCCGTAGCTGGGCTTGCACCGCAGGTATATCGCTGTTGTATTAGCAAGGTAATGATCCAACCGCAACCGCATGTAAGTAAAAGCAACGATCGCGCCACTGCGATTAATAATGCTCACAACAATCAAAATAATCGCCCTAATTTAGTTCCTCTGGGGTATGAAACTGATGCCACTGATGGGGAATATAGATCTAGGCGATTGAATCAATCGGCGCAATTAGAACGATTAGAGCAAAAATTTGGCTTTAGTATCGCCAATGGTGGCGTGGTTAGCTTAGATCGGTTAGCATCGCTTAGTTCCCCAAATTTAGGGGCTGAGCAGGACATAAGTAACACAAATCGATCGCCATCTGTTCATGATTTCAAGAATTATTCAAATACTACCGATACGATTAGGAATGTTAAAAACCCGATCGACCTGAATAAACAAAAAAAAGTGAGCCATCAACTGACTAATCCTGAGCTGACCGCACTCCAGCTTCTGCCCCAGGCGGAACTAAGTGCTTCAAGTTCTAGTTTAGATACCTCAGTTTGGTTATCGATCGAACGGCTCCTACGTGCCTACACCAAGTATCATTTTGATAAGCCCATCCAATCAGCCGACTTGATTGACAGTTGTTTTAATTCCCTATGACCCATCTCTTTGATCCACCCAGTGCTAGCCCGAAAGATGACCAGAATCAGCAAAACAACGACTCCACTCAGTCTTTAGTAGATCAAACTACTGGTTCAGTCCTCAAGAATCCTAATTTTTTAGCCCTCTGGGGTGGACAAGTTTTTTCGCAAATTGCCGACAAAATCTATTTAATTCTGGTGATTGGGATTATTTCCAGCCGATTTCAACAACAGGGTGAAACAATTAGCGGCTGGGGTTCATCGGTGATGGTGGCGTTTACCATCCCTGCCATTCTATTTGGCTCGATCGCTGGGGTTTATGTCGATCGCTGGTCGAAGAAATTAACCCTGGTGCTTTCAAATTTATTACGTGGCGCACTGGTATTTGCAATCCCATTAGTGTTGTGGGTTACCAGTGATTTACCAACCGTGGGAAATTCCCGGCCGGACTTTTTGGGTCTGTTGGTGATCACGTTTATTGTCTCGACCCTGACTCAGTTTTTTACCCCGGCAGAACAAGCCTCGATCACCCTGGTGGTGGAAAAGCCCAAGCTATTAGCGGCTAATTCAATTTACGCTACTACGATTATGGCGGCGCTGATTTTGGGATTTGCAGTGGGTGAACCGTTGCTAACCCTGGCTGATTATCTGTGCCAGCAGATCAATTTCCTATCGATCGGTAAGGAGGTGCTAGTGGGCGGCAGCTATACGATCGCGGGCTTGATTTTGCTCTGGCTCCAAACCGGTGAAAAAGCCGAAGATCTAGCCTCCCATGAATCCCATCTGTGGGCTGATATCAAAGATGGTTTGCGGTATCTCAATACTAAAAATGCGGCCAAAGCGGCTTTATTGCAACTGGTATTCAGTTTCTCGATTATTGCTGCGTTGACTGTGTTGGCGATCCGGATCGCGGAAGTAATCCCAGAAATTAGATCCGATCAGTTTGGCTTTTTGCTGGCGGTTGCGAGCATTGGCATGGCGATCGGCGCAGCGATCGTAAGTAACTTTGGCCAAAAGACACCGCGCCATTTGCTGGCTTTGATTGGCTCGATTGGTATGGGTTCGTTCCTGGCTGGTCTGGCTCTGTTCACGGCTCAGCTAGTACCCGCTTTGACCATGATCGGCTGTCTGGGCATATTTGCCGGTATGTGCGTGATTCCAATGCAGACGGTGATCCAGGAAGAAACCTCCGAGGCGATGCGGGGCAAGGTGTTTGGCTTGCAAAATAATGCCGTGAATATTGCCCTGAGCCTGCCACTGGCGCTGGTGGGGTTGGCGGAATCCTATTTTGGCCTGGAAACCGTGATTATTTCCCTTAGTTTAATTTCTTTGATTAGTGGGGTTTGGATTTGGCAAGTGGCACGCAAGGCGATCGTCTAGTTTTTTCAAGTTAGGTATTGTTGTTAGGTATTGTGCAAGCTAGATCTAGCGATCACGCGGTTGCAATCACTGATCGCCATTCCTAGCCAATAGCTCCCTTGAAGCTGCACTGGGTAGGAAAAAGTAGCGCAATTTAAACTTTTGTTAATCTTCTGTTCAAAAATGATAAAGATTGCTAAGTGCCTAGAACATATTGCTTACAATTGATATCTAAATAAGATTAGCTAGGGTGGTTTCAACAATCGATCGCTACCTTGAGCTAAGTTAAACTAAACTTCTTTGGTGTCCTGCTAACTAATTTTTCTACGTGATCCTCCCTGGATTAATGTCTAAACCTATTTATCAAAACTTGAATTCACCAAAATCTGAGCAATTCAATTTAGAACCATGAATTTTCTATCCCCTAATCCGGCTCCTAATCAAAATCAGGATAATCACCACATCACAACAAGATACCTATGACAGCAGAATCAACCAAAATCCTTGAGCTGGCTCAAAAATTTACTCCCCATATCGATCACACCGCATTTCAAGAAGATGATTCCTATCGGATGGCGCTGAGCGCTGCCGCTGCCGCCGACGATCGTAAGGGTGAAGATATTTTGATTCTGGCCGTGGGTGAAGTCTCGGTGCTGGCGAGCTATTTTTTAATCATTACTGGCTATTCCAGGGCTCAAGTAAGGGCGATCGCTGAATCGATCAAGGCTGATTTACAGGATCAATATGGCGTGCAGCCGATTCGCTCTAGTGGTCAAAGTGAAGCAACCTGGATTGTGCAGGACTACGGCGATCTGATTATTCATGTGATGCAACCGACAGAAAGGGAATTTTATGACCTGGAGGCATTCTGGGGGCATGTGCCTCGGTTTGCCCTGTCAAAAAGTGCTTAGTTCGATCGGATGATCCGCTTTATTCGCTAAAATTGGCATTGCAGTAATTGCGTTATGAGGCAATTTAGCCTGATTTTGATTGCTAATTCAGCGCGGTCAAGATTTTGCTTTGTCCAAGTTTATTGGCAATGGGGCAGCATGAATTTAGCTCAACCTTTGGCAGAAGCTGACAAGTAGCGAGGTAAATCCCGCACCAATTTACTGTAGTCTATTCAGGTCTGGAGCATCCTGTACACCAGACTTAATATTTGGCCGCCATCTTTTATGCGTGGGTTGGAATTGTGTAACAGCGCTGGTAGTCTGAAGCTATTAGGCTAGGTGAGCGTTACCAACAATAGACCTGTGCCAAGGCTTAAACCTAAAATTTGCATAATCAAAAGATCAATTAAAAGCTCTATAACCAAAGGAACTATTAAAGTTAGATAGAATATGAAAATTGGCGATCGTGTAAAAATAAATAAATCCCTCAAGGTATATACCCATCCAGAGCATCGTGGCAAAGCTTTTGATATCGAGGGCATGGAAGGTGAAATAGTCAACATTATTACCGATTGGAATGGCCGACCAATCAGCCCCAACTACCCGATCCAGGTGCAATTGGGCAAGAAGTTCAAAGTGCATTTGAGTGAGGCAGAGTTGGAATTAGTTTAAATTGCTGACAATTTAGCTGGCGATCATCCACAGCTTTGCTGGCAAGGAGTAGAAGTGATCTTAAAACATGCCCTCTTGAGAACAGTTACTGCGATCGTGGCAAGTAATATGGCTATTCTTATGCCAACTCAGGCTGGCGAAGTTCAGGATCTAAATCTAAATCCAAACCTAATTACCCATACGTTAACCAACCGCCAATATGTCTTCTCCTGATTTACCTGACCAAGAGCCAACGATCGCCCCAGATCCTGAATCTAGATCTCAAACAGATATTACTGCCGACGAGCCCAACACTCAACGCGTGAGCCTGTTTCAAAAGTTTGAGGGTGTGAAAATTATTGTGATCGCCCTGGTGCTGGCTTTTTTGCTGCGTAGTTTTGTGCTGGAACCCAGGTTCATTCCCTCTGGTTCGATGGAGCCAACTTTGCAGGTCAACGATCGCGTAATTGTCGAAAAAGTCTCTTACTGGTTGGGGCAACCGCAGCGCGGCGATATTATTGTGTTTTATCCACCCCGATCGCCCTATATCCAGGACAATACCAAAGCCTATATCAAACGAATTATTGGTTTACCAGGCGATCGAATTAGTATTCATAATAATCAGGTCTTTGTAAATGATGTGGCGCTGGATGAAGCGTCGTATATTGCGGAGCCTGTAGATTATGTCTGGCCACCCGAACAGGCCAAACTGCAGGAACTACTCGCGGCCGGGAAATTGGGCAATCAGGTGGTGCTAGCCGATCTCAATGTTTATGTAACAGTGCCCGAAGATAGTTTCTGGGTGATGGGTGACAATCGCAACTACAGTAATGATTCCCATGTGTGGGGCTTTTTGCCGAAACAAAATATTATTGGCCATGCCAGCTTTCGGTTCTGGCCGCTTGGCGATCGGTTTGGTTTGATTAATAATCCCGATTATCCAGAGTTGTCTTAAAACTTGGGGTTGTAGAATGGGGTAGTTTGAACATTAGAACCCTAACCAATTTTTCGATCGTAGGAGTGGCATTGGCTTAAAGATTTTTAGCAAATGGTTTTTGAGTTAGTTACGAATCAATCGCCATAAACTTCAGGTAGCTGATGCAAACAAGCGATCGAAAATATCCATCACCTGCTGACTAAACACCTCAGAATTAAATCCCTGCTCCACCAGTTGCCTTGCCCTGTGCCCCATTTCCAGGGCAGCATCTGGATCATCCTCAAAAAACTGAATCGCCGATCGCCATCCCTCCACATCTCCAGGCGCAACCCATTTACCCACCCCCAGCGCTTCGATATCAAGATCGATTAATGGGTGCTTGGTCATAATCACCGGCTTGCCCATCCCCAGCGCATCCATCAAACTAGTTAAACCAGCAATGCTCTGGGTCACTACCACCGGAATCGCCAATATCCGCGCCTGAGCATAGAGTTGTAATAACTGCGGGTATTTCATGTAATTATGATCTGGCAGTGCCATCACTGATACATTCTGGCTAAACCCCTGCAAGGTGTCGTTATAGCCACTTTCTAAGCAAATAATCTGCGCTTTGGCATTGGTTTGCGAAGCGGCTTGACCAAAGGTTTGAAAATCTCGGCCAGTACGTCCCGCCGCGATCACCCCCTCACCGACTCGATCGCTAGCCGGATCGCTAGCTTGATAATAATTGGCATCAGGCCCCCAGGACAGATAACCAGACTTGCGATCGCTATGGGCGAGTTGATTGATCTCTGCTGCCACCACCGAACTGAGACTAGGAAAAGCATCTGTACCTTTGACCAACAATTCAAAAAAAGGTTGGCGTAGTTTGGCCAGCTTGCCGTAATTAAGGGGATGGTGGGCAATACAAACGATCGGGATTTTGATCAGGCCGATCGCCCGCAGGTAATTAAGCAAATGGGTTTGAGTCTGGCAGGGGCAATAGATTAAATCAGCCTGATTGAGCTGTTGCCAGCAAGACCATTGTTGATCGAAATTACCCAAGGGAATTGGCAAGCGACTACGGCGATAGAGCTGCCCTACCTGTTGCAAAAATTGCGAACTAGTAAAAGGGACTAGCTCAACCTCATAGCCTCTGGTGTGAAAATAATTAATGCCATAGAGGTGATGATCGGGTTTTTCGCCCCGCTTTACCTCTTGCCAAACCTGCTCAAAGGGATAGTTATTGAGAACCAGAACACGTTTGGACATATTGGACTATTTAACTATTTAACTACTTACGAATTGAAGCGTGATTTGAAATATGGCTTGCAAAAGATTAAATAAACCAACTAAAACCCTGATTCGATCAATGGTTGGTTGGCCTTAGCCCAATTGGCGATCGCCGCCAGGGTGTCAGTCATTTTCACTTCCGGTTGCCAACCCCATGACCGCTTGACCAGGCTATTGTCAGTAACATAGTAGGGAATGTCAAAGGTGCGGGTCTCTGGCACGGAGGCGACCGCACAATCATCACCCAAATTAGCACGGCAATAGGCGGAAAGCTCTTTTAAGCTCATCGCACAATCGTTACCGCCGCCCACATTAACAATTTTAGGAGCCTGGCGATCGGGTTGATTAAGCTGCATCTGAATCAATCGCGCTAGATCCTGGGGGCAAACAAAATCGCGTACCTGCTTGCCCTCGCCGCCAAAACCAATATATTTAAGCGGTTTTTGGCATAACCATTGATAGATCCAGAATGAAAAAATGCCCTGATCCGGTTTGCCAAATTGCCCCGCGCCAGCGATCACCCCGCAACGATTGATCCAGAGCGGAAATTCAAATGTGGCAGCATATTCCAAGGCCATTACCTCAGAAGCCAGCTTGGTTGCGCCATAGAGTGAGATCGGCGCTGTGGTAGAAAAACTTTCATTCACGCCTAATTTACTAAAACCATTGGGCAGTGGTTGACTGAGGTCGGGCGTAAATCGATCGCCATTGTCAACTAATTTAATCTCTAACAGTGAATTAATCGCATACACACGACTGGTGCTGAGCATCAAAAAGCCACAGCGATCGCGGCGACATTTTTCTAGCAAATTAAGCGTACCAATCAGGTTATGCCCCACCAATTGCGCAGAACCCCCACCTATCCCTGCCATTACGCTGGGGATAGCGGCACAATCCAGAATCCAATCAACTTTGGGCAATTCCACCACATCATCATTGACGCGAATATCGCCGTGAATTAATTTGCAGCCCAGCTTACTTAAAAAAGCTAAATTAGTTTCGCTGCCGCGCCGAGAGAGGTTATCGATCCCAATTAGCTCTATATTCTCGATCGAATGGGCGATCGCCTCTGCCAATCTGCTACCAACGAACCCGGCCGCACCGGTAATTAAGATTTTCATGCTGTCTCAAATGGTTTAAGAATTTAGATTGAATTAACAGTGATCATAAAACTTTTAAAATCCAGCAAATTAACTCAATCGATCCTGCCAGGCGGCAATAATCTCCGCAAAGATATCCTGCAATGACTTGGTGATGTCCCAATTAGGATAGTGCTGTTTCATTTTGCGCAGATCGCTGTAGTAGCAGATGTGATCGCCTTCGCGGTTTTGATTGACATATTCATACTGCATTTTTTTGCCAGAGATCGCCGCCGCCAACGCAAACGCCTCCAGGATCGAGCAGGTGTTATCCTTACCACCACCAAGGTTATATACCTCTGCGCTGCGGGGAGCCTTAATAAACTCTTCAATAAACCTGGCCACATCATGGGAGTGGATGTTGTCGCGCACCTGCTTACCCTTATAGCCAAAAATTTTATAGGTGCGCCCTTCCAGATTGCATTTGATTAAATAGCTCAAAAAACCATGCAATTCAACCCCAGAATGACTTGGTCCCGTTAGGCAACCACCCCGTAAACAGCAGGTATTCAGGCCAAAATAACGTCCATATTCCTGCACCATCACATCCGCTGCCACCTTGGATGCACCAAACAATGAGTGCTTCGATCGATCGATCCGAAAAGTCTCGGCAATGCCGTTGGCATAGGCAGGATCATCATAGTCCCAGCGGGTTTCTAATTCTTTGAGTGGGATTTCGTTCGGCGCATCGCCATATACCTTATTGGTAGACAGATGGGCAAAGGGAGCCGTTGGTGCATGTTGGCGGGTGGCTTCCAACAGGTTCAAGGTGCCCACTGCATTTGTATCAAAGTCATCAAAGGGAATTGCCGCCGCCCGATCGTGACTGGGTTGGGCAGCACAATGCACGATCGCGTCTGGTTGCAAACTTTCCAGCAGTGCCAGAATCCCCTGGCGATCGCGGATGTCTAATTCATGGTGCACAAATCCCTTTAGGTCTTCCTGGAGGCGTTGCTGATTCCAGCGAGTATCGCCCTGCTGACCAAAGAAAACCGCCCGTTGATTATTATCAACCCCATGTACCTGCCAGCCTAAATTAGCAAAGTGAGTACAAACTTCTGAACCAATTAGTCCCGATGATCCCGTGACGAGCAGTTTTTTCATAGTTGATCTGCCAGTTAAGTTAATTCAAGTTTGGTCGATGTAATGCTAGGCAAAGGGCATCATCATAGATGATCTTCTGAATCTAATCTAGACAATAGATGCTGCCTAGGCTCAAGTCAGGCATAGCTAGCTTACTTAAATTAGTAATTAGTCAATTAGTAATTAGTCGCAATTATGCCATGCCTAATGCTCAAATTTCCGATCGATACGAGCCTAAGCTGGGGACAATTTACGATCGCCACTATCCAGATTAGTCAACATTGTCGATCGCTATTGTCGATCGCTAAAAACTCTCTTTCCCCCAATTTGTTGATCCAGATTTTTCGTGAAATGAACCTAGTCTACTTAACAACTAAGTCTAGGATTAAATCATCACAGGTCTAATGTTAATGCATGTTAATGACTATGGAAAAGTAATCACTACAAATCTGGATTTGCCTAGCTTAGCCAGTATTTCCCAACCAAGCAATCATTAGATTCCCAATCAACAATGCCAGTTCGAGGTTAGTGCGATCAAATCAATTGAAAACAAATCTCTAGGGTCGCAATGGATTTTAAGGCGATCGCCGGGAGTGACGAGCCAGAAATTACAAAGATTCGGGGGCGCTAACCAACATCCAGCCCATTTAAAACGATCGCTAATCAAGTAGCTAGTTTTCTCCTACCCAACTAACTGTAATCACATGCTGAGGATTTCAAATATCTATCCAAATCTGGTTAATGTAGTATTATCCCTTCATAAAATTACGATCGTTGTGGTTTGGGGATATGCACATGAATAGAGTTCTAGTAACTGGTGGGGCGGGTTTTATTGGTAGTCATCTGGTGGATTTTTTGCTGGCGCAGGGTTGGCAGGTAACTACGATCGATTGTTTTGATGATTTCTACGATCCACAGACCAAGCGCCAAAATATTCAACCACATCTGGCCAATTCTAGTTATCGCTTGATCGAGGCAGATATTTGTGACCTGAATGCTCTCCAAACCCAACTGCACGGCCACCAGTTTGATCTGATTATTCACTTAGCGGCCAGAGCTGGCGTACGCCCTTCGATCGCCAATCCGTTTATCTATCAGCAGGTGAATGTCAATGGCACCCAAAACCTGTTGGAAATAGCCAGACAAATGGAGATTAAAAAATTTATTTTTGGCTCTTCTTCCAGTGTCTATGGCGTAAACCCCAATTTACCCTGGCGTGAAGATGATTATGTACTCAAGCCAATCAGCCCCTATGCCAGTACCAAGGTTAGTGCTGAACTGCTCGGCCATGTCTATAGTCACTTATATGGGATTCAGTTTCTGGCGCTGCGCTTTTTTACGGTCTATGGCCCCCGCCAACGCCCTGATCTGGCGATCCATAAGTTTGCCAAATTGATGACCGCTGGCAAAAAAATCCCCGTATATGGTGATGGTAGTTCCAGCCGTGACTATACCTTTGTGGGCGATATTGTGCAGGGCATTATTGGCGCGATCGCCTATGACCAGACCAGCTACGAAATTATTAACCTGGGTAACAATCGCACCGTGAGTTTGATCGAGATGATCAAGGGATTGGAACAGGTGTTTGAAGTGGAGGCTAATTTGGAGTTCATGGCCAATCAGCCGGGCGATGTCAGCCATACTTTTGCCAGGGTCGAGAAGGCAAAGGCGCTGTTGGACTATACACCCAATACCGACTTCATCACTGGTTTAGAGCATTTCCGTGATTGGTTGCTCACGGGTGCGATGGTTTAGGGTGGATTAGTCGATCGCTAATCGGCAAGCAATCGCACAGTTGGGTGATGCTAAACCAACTAGATTAACTTGAATATGGTGACGGTAAATGAATATATGATTAGCGAAAGACAGCAAACTTATTAATGTTCGACTCATTTAACATTAAGGTTAGTTATCTCAAAAGCAGCATAAAAAAGCATTTGCCAAGCAGAGTTTTGAACCATTTTAAAAACCAAAAACCATGAGCCTCAATCTTGAACAGGATTATATCTTTACCAATACCACCGCTGACAGTGAATTGGTGAGGTTGCAATTGATCGAAGAAATCTTTGATCCGGCTACATTTGCCCAATTGAAAAAAATGGGACTCTCCCAGGGCAACACCTGCCTAGAGGTCGGAGCCGGGGCTGGTTCAGTGATGCGCTGGATCTGCGATCGAGTGGGTGAAACTGGCCAGGTGGTGGCGGTCGATCTCGATCCCCGGTTTATTTCTGGAACAGAGTTACCAAATCTAGAAATCCGCCAGGGCGATATTTGTGCAATGGATCTTGAACCAAATAGGTATGACTTGATCCACCTGCGTTATGTGCTGGTGCATGTGCAGGACTATAACAAGGCGATCGCTAATTTGGTGCAGGCACTCAAACCCGGTGGCAAGATTTTAATCGAAGAGCCGGATTTTCTTGATCAAGCCCCCGCTGCGGTTGAAGATGCCAGCAAATTTGCAGTAATGGATCGGATGTTTAAAGGGGTGCTGAAATTGCATCAGGTGTTACAGGTTAATTCCGCGATCGCCCGCCAAATGCCCAGTTTGTTGCAACAGCATGGCTTACAGAATGTGAGTGCTGCCGCCGCCCAAAAATTAGCTCCGGGTGGCTCGAAAATGGCACGGATGATGAAGATGTCGCTATCGCATATTGCCGAGAAGTTAATCAAGGCAGGTACAGTATCTGCTCAGGATGTAGAGATTTTCTTGCAAGAACAAGATAATCCGCGTACCTGGGTGTTGTATTACTCCACGATCGCCGCTTGGGGTACTAAAGGCGCACTAAAGCCTAATGCGAGGTAAATCTACCCTTAGCCTTGCCTTGTGAAAGTTCAATATGGCAAAGCCAGAATCATCAGATTTGTAAGGACAAATTGGCTAAAACTGCGGCGATCGCCCTGGCAGAGGAGTTAAACTATTTAAGTTAGTTCCTGCTCTGGGGTATTATTTGCCGCAATGTTATCGATCGAAGCATTAGTTAGTATTGCGATTGGGACTGACGAAAGGCATTTGCCATCTTCCTTAGGCAAATTCTGGCTAAGATAAAAATACCTCCATCTGTTGAGCGCTTAGTTTTAAATTTACTAATCTGATCCTGAAGCTATGACCACCAAACCCGACTGGCTGAGAGTAAAAGCACCGCAATGGCAGCGCGTAGGCGAAGTAAAAGAAACTCTGCGCGATCTGAACCTGAACACGGTATGCGAAGAAGCTTCCTGCCCGAATATTGGCGAGTGCTTTAATGCGGGAACGGCTACTTTTTTGATTATGGGGCCTGCTTGTACACGTGCTTGCCCCTATTGTGATATTGACTTCGAGAAAAAGCCCCAGGCACTTGACCCCACCGAGCCCGATCGCCTCGCCGAAGCAGTGCGCCGAATGGGACTGAAGCATGTGGTAATTACTTCGGTCAATCGGGATGATCTAGCCGATGGCGGTGCATCTCAGTTTGATAAATGTGTAAATAAAGTGCGGCAGGCCATGCCCCACACCACGATCGAACTACTCATCCCCGATCTCTGCGGCAATTGGGATGCGCTTGCGGCAATCCTGGCAGCTCAGCCCCATGTGCTCAACCACAATACCGAAACCATACCCAGGCTCTATCGACGCACCAGACCCCAGGGTGATTATCAGCGTAGCTTGGAACTACTAAAACGCGCCAAGCAAATTGCCCCCTGGGTCTATACCAAGTCGGGCATTATGGTGGGCTTGGGTGAAACTGCCGACGAGGTATTAGCGGTGATGCAAGATCTACGATCGGTTGATTGCGACATCATTACGATCGGCCAGTATTTACAACCCTCCCAGAAGCATCTGGGCGTAGATGAATTTGTGCATCCGGATCAGTTCACGGCCTGGCAGGAAGCTGGCCAGAAAATGGGTTTCTTGCAGGTGGTATCCAGCCCTCTAACGCGTAGTTCTTACCATGCGGAACAGGTGCAGGCATTGATGCAGCTCTATCCCAGACAACACCTGATGCCCAGCCTACCCAATTAAAGCTCAATTCAAATTAAATAATTAAGCCAAAGATTAGCGATTGCGAATCAAGAAAGAAGGCAGGTCAACTTTTCTGGTTTGCTTTTGAGCCTGAGCCTCTACGCCATTGCTTGCACCCACTGCGGCAGGCACTCGATCGCTGCCATCGCTGCCATTGTTGCCATTGCGATGATCGCTTTGATTTCTGGGCTGATAGGGTTCAAGCGGCCGATAGGTCGGTGAGGTTTGGTCTAATTGTGATGATGGCTGAGCCTGTTGCTCAAATCTGGTAAACTCTTGCTCTGGTACTGGGGCCACCTTAGCAACCGCACGCACCGCCTGGGGGGTGATTGGTCGGGGGATACTGGCGGAGGCTGGCAATCCAGCGCGAGGATGTTGTTTTTGCTGGTCTTTTTGGTCTAGCAACTTCTCCAATGCGCCGCTGAGATGGAGGGCACGGCGTTGATGGTTCAAGGATTGCTCTTTCCAATGTTGGATCGCTGCTTCATATTCTGAGGCTTTGCCAGCTTGCTTAAGCACTTGCTCTTGCAGTTCTGCCACTCGTTCCTCTAGCTCTACCACTCTGGCTTGCGATCGCTTTGAGTTTTGCTCCGAATCGGCCAGGGATTGCTGTAATACGGTCAAGGTGGCAAATTGTTGATTAAACTTAGCGCTCAACTCGTCATTGTTAGCTTTGATCAGATCGAGGCAAGAATTTAGCTCCTGGTTCTGCTGTTCCAGGGTTTGGATTTGTTCGGCCTGTTGAGCTGCGATCGAGCCCTGGGTATAGTTACCGTCGGTGCCCAGCCCTGCTAAATTTTGCTCTAGCTTGATAATCTCCGCTTCTAGCTGCGCGATATATTCGTCTTTCTGCTTAAACTCGTTTTCATAATGCGATCGCATCATTGTGATTTCTTCGCGCATAACCTTTAACTCCAGCTCTAGCTCGGCTTTGGGATCTCTAACTTGTTCAACTTGATCTCGGTCGATCGACTGATCCGCATCTACGATCAAATTTTGATTAACTTGCTCTTTACTCTTGGCCTGATCTAAACCATCTAAACTATTTGCCGCATCAGGCTGCTGAGCACTAACATTTTTCGATCGAGGATTTGGCTCCTGTGCCGAACCTTCTACCACATTTTGCGGGTTTTTGGGAGCTTTTTTTGCTGATTTCTTGCGCAAGGTCTGCTTCTTGGCTTTGGCAGGCTCCTTACCCGAAAAAAGACTTCTGGCCAGGGAAGATTCACTCACTGATCACCTCACATTTCACTAATTCTTTGATTCGCTTGGCTGCTTCGCCGTCTGGTTTATATTCCACCAGGGTTAGTCCCCGATCGAAGGCAGTCCGAATATCGGCACTATCGGGAATAGTTACGGGGGATAGTACATCACTAAAGGTTTTTTGGGCGAGGCCATATAATTTGCCGGTGTGTGAGGCCGACCAAATCCCAGAGGGCAAGTAGCGATCGTCGAGCATATTAATTATTACCTTGGTTTGGCGTGCCCCAATGAAAGCCTCGGCCTCCTTAATAAAACGGATTGTGGTTTCGGTGCATTGAAAGTCGGTGCGGTTGAGGCGGGTTGGGATTAAGACCTTATCCGCTGGCACCAGGGCATTGGCGGTTAGCTCATTGAGATCGCCGGGGCTATCAATAAAGATATAGTCATAGTCATTAACGATGCGATCGATCTCGCGCTTGAGTGCGCCTTCCTTGCCCATTTGCATTGCGGAAAGCTGGGTAACTGCCTCTGCCATTGATACGTGGGAAGCAATCACATCAATCCCTTTGGGGCTTTCATATACTAATTCTTCGATGTGTTTATCGGGACGTTTCTTGAGGATCGACAGAATTGTATCGGCTTCTTCGATCGCTTCTATTTCGCCTAAAAACAAGCTACTACTGGTGGTTTGCGAGGTCATATCGATCACTAAAACCCGCGCTCCTGTCATTGCTGTGATTTTGGCAGAATTGGCACATAGCGTGGACTTGCCGGTGCCGCCTTTGTTATTGGTGAATGCTATTACCTTAGCCATTTAACTTGAGCCTTGAGCAATATATTTAGTAGGTATCGATCGGAGCGGTGCGCAGTATTAGGGTGATAGTCATTCTCCAAGCATGAATCAGCAAAGGATATACATTTATGCAAACCCTAGATCTAGGGGTTTGGTTTAATTGGAGAATTTTTACAAGCAAAGGTTAACAGAGTCAAGCTAAAAAGTAAAAAGGTATTCCAAATTTTTATTAAGCAGCAACCATAATTCAGGCCTGATTGACTGGCCATAAGGCGATCGCAGCAGAACCATTCCAGAAATCTGCGGCTCTATATTCAATGCCTGAAAAGCTTCTGACGATATCCGCTCAACTACAGGATGCATATCGCCTCGATCGTGATTTTGGTCTGTGAGTTGAACAAGCAATATCTATTTTTCTTTGCTCGAGTTTTTTGCCTTATTATGGTTTTGACTTTTAACTATTTGCTCTTATGTGAGGAGTTTTGACTGAATGGCAGTAATTAACGTTACAACGACGCTGGACGAAAATGACGGTGGCCTTGGGCTTGGTGTTGGTGATAGTTTGCGCGAAGCGATCATCGAAGCGAATACCAATGCCGATGCGGTCGATACGATCGTCCTGGAAAGTGGTCTGATCTATACTCTGACCCTGGTGGGGGCGGGTGAAGATGTAGCCGCAACTGGCGATCTAGATATTCTCAATGCGGATACGATTACGATCGAGACCGATGGCGCTGCCCAAGCTACTGTCGATGCCACGGGCCTAGGCGACGATCGGATTTTTGATGTGCTCAATGCGGGCGCGACGCTGAATATTGATAATTTGGTTCTCACTGGTGGTAATGTGACCGCTGCTGGTGAAGATGGCGGCGCGATCGATTTGATTTCTGGCGCAACCTTGAACGTGACCGACAGCACGATCACGGGCAACACTGCGGATAATGCAGGTGGTGGGATCGCTGGCTACAATGACCATACTATTAGCATTATCAACAGCGAAATCACTAACAACACTGCCACCAATTCTTATGGCGGTGGCATGTACTTTTATGATGGCGGTACAGCAACTATTACCGGTAGTACCATTTCTGGTAATACTGCTGCTGACGATGGTGGTGGTGCCCATTTCCACGATGACTGGAATGCAACTATTACCGATTCATTCATCAATAACAACTATACCAGTGATGATGGCGGTGGTCTCCACTTTCAGGATTATGGCATTGTTAATATCACCAACACTACAATTAGTGGTAATACTGCGGATAGTGACGGTGGTGGTCTTTACTTTGCTAATGATGGTAATCTGACGCTCACCAATTCAATTGTCAGTAATAATGATGCTGCCAATGATAACGGTGGTGGTATTTATGGCAATAACGGCAACGATATTACAATCACTCTTAGCACAGTGTCTGGTAATACGTCTGGTGGTGATGGTGGTGGGGTTCATACCTATGCAGCTAGTGGTATGAATCCCAATCCTAGCCTAACTATCACTGAAAGTACCATCAGTGGCAACAGTGCCGGTGGAGCTGGCGGTGGTACATTCAGCCTTTACAATAATACCGTTGAGATCACTGATACAACTATTAGTGGCAACACTGCCGATGGCGAAGGGGGTGGCGGTGTTTATATATTTAACAATAATCAGCTCACAATTGAGAACAGCACTATTAGCAGCAACGTCACCAATGGGAATGCCGCTCCTTTCTTTGGAGCTCCTGGAGGTGGTGGCCTTTTTGTCTTTGATGGAGATACTGTTGATATTACCAACAGTACCATTAGTGGTAATACTGCCGCAGACTTTGGTGGCGGAGCTTACTTTGGTATTTCTACTGTAGATATCAATAACACCACGATCGCTGAGAACGAAGCAAATTTTGGGGGTGGGATTTCCACCTATACAACTAGCCTGACCATTGGTAATACAATTATTGCTACCAATACTGCTATTACCAATAGCCCCGATATTTTCGACTCTAATGGTAGTCCAATTGTTTCCAGTGGTTTTAACCTGATCGGTGATAATACTAGCGTTGAGGGTATTTTCCCCGCTGGCATTCCCAACGCCAACGATGACTTTGTGGGCACGGCAATGGATCCGATCGATCCTGGCCTTTCTCCCCTGGCCGACAATGGTGGCCCAACTGAAACTCATGCTTTGGGCGATGGCTGTAGCGTAGCGATCAACAATGGCGATCCTAACTTCGTCGCTCCCCCTGACTTCGATCAGCGTGGTACAGGCTTCGATCGGGTCTTTGGTGGCCGAATTGACATCGGTGCGTTTGAATTGCAAAACTCCGCGGGTGTTCTGGTCTTTGGTAATACTTCCTTTGGTACCCCCGGCTCTGACACGATCGTCGGTGATGCCAATAACAACACAATCAATGGCAACGGTGGTGATGACAGCCTGTTCGGCAGTGATGGCATCGATCGGGTCAATGGCGGTTTAGGTAATGACTTCCTTGGTGGTGGCCTGGGCAATGACTTCCTCAACGGTGGGGCAGGCAACGACACGATGGATGGTGCTTGCGGCGGCACTGGTACTGGAGAATTCGATCGCCTCACTGGTGGTGGCGGTGCTGGTGCAGATACTTTTATCCTCGGCGCTAGCTTTGGTGCATATTACCTGGGTAACGGTAATGCCGACTTTGCCTACATCAGCGATTTCAACTCTGGCGCGGATACGATCGTGCTGAATGGCATGTTGGCCGACTATACGTTTGTGCCGAATACCACGGTAAATAATCTCACTGGTCAGGGCATCTTCAACGGTGGCGATCTGGTGGCGATCGTGCAGCAGCAGATGATTAACACCGTCACTGATTTGGTGTTTGTCTAAGTAGTTTTAAGTAATCTCAAGCGGTTAGTCAGTTCGCTGATAAATCTGCATAATATATGGCGATCGCTGCCCCTAAAATTTAGGCGCGATCGTCTTTTTTTGTTTAGTATTTTTATTTATCCGTAATGGGAGCGCTCAATTTAAAAAACTGATGCCCCCTTATCAATAGCTGGTGATCTATTGCAAACAATATTCCACCAATTCCTGCCCCAGAGAACTACCAAGGCTGCTATTTACCTGGGCAAGGGTGATTAATCGTTCTAATTGGGCATCATCATTGGCCGACTGACTCCCGGCGGTCAGGGTTTGGCTAGCCGCACTAAAATACTGAATATAGCGAGTTTGCAAGCTTCGCAACTTGGGATCGCTCAGGCTCAAGCCCTGCATCCCCACCAGCAAATTATCAATCAGGTTCTGGGAAGAGTTTAAATTGCCAGTATTCTGGAAGCCATTCCCCATGCTAAACACATTAGCGATCTGCTGACATTCATACTGCTTATTGGCCTGGGCGATCGTGCTGTGGTCTATGGTCTGTAAAGTTGTTGGTGCGATTGTTGCCGCTGTGGCCTGCTTATCAGTAATGCCGAAGCCACCAATCGGGCTAGCTAAAACTAAGGTTAGGGCGATCAATTTCATTCTGGATCTGCTGAACATCATATTCCTTGTTTTCTCTTTGGCTTTAGCAATTGACTCTAGGCGACTAAAATTGCAAGAGGCTTTACATACAGATCAAGACTTCTTGCCTAAATTTTTACACAAGAGCTGAAATTTTGCGCCGCTCACTACACAGCATCCAAACTTTGCAAGAGTTAATTTAATTATGCCCCAACCTGATTTACAAGATGGCAATATTGCTAGAGAAAATGTCTAGATTGTTGAGGGAGTAAAATATTGATCACATCAATAAAAACTTAGCAATCCGCTAAACTAGGATGCAGCTTTGCGTAGAAATTTGGCCAGGAAATTATGTTAGGGGCGATCGTAGGTGATATTGTCGGTTCAGTCTATGAATTTGACAATATAAAAACTAAGCAGTTTGAATTTTTTGCGCCCAATTCTTTCTTTACTGACGATACGGTGCTAACGGTGGCGATCGCCGATGTGATCCTGAATGGCGGCAACTATACTGACAGCATCAAGAAATACTATCAACTCTATCCCCATGAGAGCTATGGCGCTAGATTCCATGCCTGGGCTAGTTCCACCAATAGCCAACCCTACAACAGTTGGGGAAATGGTTCGGCCATGCGGGTTAGTCCGGTGGGCTTTGCTTTCAATGATTTGGAAACTGTTTTAAAGGTGGCAGAGGAAAGTGCGACGGTAACCCATAACCATCCAGAGGGGATCAAGGGGGCACAAGCTACGGCAGCGGCGATCTTCCTGGCGCGGACTGGTAAACCCAAAGCTGACATAAAGACTTACATTGAAACGACGTTTGGCTATGACCTGAGCCGATCGCTTGCGCAAATTCGGCCAGTCTATGAATTCAATGAGTCCTGCCAGGAAACAGTGCCAGAAGCGATCGTGGCTTTTCTAGAATCCACTGATTTTGAGGATGCGATCCGTAATGCTATTTCCCTGGGTGGTGATAGTGATACGCTGGCTTGTATTACCGGTGGGATTGCTGAGGCATTTTATGCGGGTGTGCCTGAGTTGATTGCAACGCAAGCCCTAGCTAAACTTGACGATCGCCTGCTTCAGGTGACCAAGGCTTTCATGGCTCGATTTGACTAAGCAAACTCTACCCTGGTTTAAGCGGGGAATTATTAGTAGCATGATTAAATGAGCGACAATGCGCCGATCCAACCGATCAAAGTAAATAAATCTGGGCTAGCGCCATTGGTGTTGACCCTGGTGGAATTGTTGCGCCAATTGATGGAAGCCCAGATCATCAGGCGGATGGAAGCGGATTTGCTCACTGAAGCTGAGATCGATCGAGCAGTTGACAGCCTCCAAGCCCTAGAACAGCAGGTGCTCACCCTTTGCGAGGTACTTGACATTGATCCAGAGGAGCTTAATTTAGACCTGGGGGATGCTGGTAAGCTTTTGCCCAAACCAGGCAGCTATTATCCGGGGCAAGAATCGGGCGATGCCTCGATCCTGGAATTGCTCGATCGGCTTATTGCCTCTGGGATTGTGCTGGAGGGGGATGTCCAAATTGGTCTGGCACAGCTTGGGCTGATTGATCTGAAGTTAAAACTAATGCTTACTTCTAGCAGTTCGATCGTCAAACGCGATCAATAACTCATGTTAAGTCCAGTTAAATACAACAAATAAACAACACCTAAAAGTTGTCGTAAACGTTGCGATTAAAGCATTATGCCCTTGTTCGATCTACAGAGTTTGAAATAAAAGCCCTCACAAAAGAGAAACCCCACCACCAGGCAGAGTTATCACTTTAATGGTAGTCATGCAGAAGTAAGGATAATGGGATAGAAGATACAAAAATTCTCTCTCATGGATACATCTAAGCTAACTTGTCCAAGATGCAATTCACTCAAAATTGTCAAAAATGGCAAAATTCACAACGGTAAACAAAACTTCAAATGTAAACAATGCAATAGACAATTTGTAGCCAATTCTAAGAAGAAATATATCGCTAATGAGACTAAAGCTCAAATCGACAAACTTCTGCTAGAGAGGGTTTCACTCGCAGGTATTGCCAGAGTTGTAGGTGTATCACCAAGATGGCTACAGCAATATGTTAATCACAAATATGCTCAAGTGCCCCAACAAGTGCAGGTACAGGCTAAAAAAAAGGGCACTTAACCATTCAAATGGATGAGCTGTGGTCTTTTGTAGGCAAGAAACGAGTCAAGGTTTGGGTTTGGTTAGCTATAGATG
Source organism: Pseudanabaena sp. PCC 7367 (assembly GCF_000317065.1). Taxonomy (GTDB): domain Bacteria; phylum Cyanobacteriota; class Cyanobacteriia; order Pseudanabaenales; family Pseudanabaenaceae; genus Thalassoporum; species Thalassoporum mexicanum. The sequence goes on along the minus strand of NC_019701.1, from coordinate 4,504,226 downwards.
TTAATACTAAGGAGATCGTAGGAGTGCATATCGGGTCTAGAGATGAGGTTGGTGCTCAAGGATTATGGCAGTCTTTACCACCCGTTTATCGACAATGTGCGGTTTGTTACACTGATTTCTGGCGTGCCTATGCTCAGGTAGTTCCGAGTATGCGTCATCAACCAGTGGACAAAGGTTCAGGCTTGACAAACAAAATTGAGCGATTTAATTGCACTCTTAGGCAAAGAGCTTCAAGACTGGTTCGCAAATCTCTTTCTTTCTCGAAAAAGTTAGCTAACCATGTTGGCGCTATCTGGTTATTTGTGCATCATTACAACTCATCCTTACTTGTATAGCACTACCACTTTAATTTATTTAATTGGCAAAAATATAATTATGATGGCGAGGATTTAAGCAACTCCTGGTAGGCGATCGCACCATGCAAACATTAGCTTCAGGCTCTCTGCTAGTTCTACTAATAGTTCTACTAAAAAAGTAACCAAACTAGGAATTGCCAGTATTACGGCCAACCTTACCAGAAGCCAATTCCACCTTCATGATTGTGCCACCCATTTTCATAATCCGTTGCTGCTCGGCAAACCAATTATCGTAGGGTACTAACTTGGTAAAGAAAGTATTTTGTAGTTCGCGTTGAGTCCGAATCCGGGTTTGGCTAGGCACGCAGGCAGTAATCTTAAACATGCGCATGGCTATACAATCTCCTTTAAAAAATTTTTATCTGAATTAATCTGAATTAATCTAATTGGTATGGAAATAAATTGGCTGAGATTTTTTTTAAATCTTGAATATAGTTTCAGCGCTAGAAATAACCGAATATAGCTGAAGCGGCGCAATAGGTAACCACAGGTCAATGCTTTGAAGCTAAACAGCCTGCAATGCCTTGAAATGGGCTGCCTACCGCTACCGCTTGCTGCAATTCCTAATCTAATCTAGAAATCTAGAAGCTATCTAATAAATAGCCTAGCTTAGACCGGAGCAGATGTAGTCTAGATATACACCCATTTCCTTACCAGCATCAGCGCCAACCAAGGAAGCAGTTACTTCTTTCATGGCTTGGATTGCTTGGATGGTGGAGGTTACGGGCACACCCAGGGAGCTATAGGTTTCTTTCAAACCATTGAGTACACGCTCATCGAGGATGGAAGGATCGCCAGCTAGCATGGCATAGGTAGCATAGCGCAGATAGTAGTCAAGGTCACGAATACAGGCAGCGTAACGACGGGTGGTGTACATGTTGCCACCGGGACGGGTTACATCAGAATATAGCAACGACTTGGCTACAGCTTCTTTAACGATCGTGGCAGCATTGGCAGCGATCGCACCAGCAGCGCGAACACGCAGCTCACCAGTTGCAAAATAGCCTTTTAGCCTTTCCATGGCGGCGGCGTCAAGGTACTTACCCTGAACGTCGGAGGAGTTGATGACAGAGGTAATAGCGTCTTGCATTTTTGCTTATCTTCTAATTTATCGGTTTGCAAATAGGTTTTTAGTTTAGGGAGATTCTGAGTAGTTGTAGATTTAAATTCAGAACCTATAAGCTCGATCGAGCCATATAGTTAAGAACTTAGTTCATCTGTGCTCAGAAACTTAGAGACAATACGCTAAGGTAATGCCAGGCGGCATTCATTACTGCATTGCACCAATTACATAGTCGAAGTAGAAACCAGCTTCACTAGCATCATCAGACGATAGCAAAGAACCAGCAACACTCTTCATGCAGCGCACACCTTCAGCTACCGCAGGAATTGGCGTACCCAAGGAGTTGTACATTTCCTTCACACCCACCAAACCAATTTCTTCGATTGGGGTGATGTCGCCGGAAACTACACCATAGGTAACCAAACGTAGGTAATAGTCTAGGTCTCTGAGGCAGGTGGCGGTCATTTCTTCACCATAGGCATTACCACCGGGAGAAACTACGTCAGGACGCTTTTGGAATAGTTGATCGCCAGCTAGCTTGATGATGCGCTCGCGGGATTCGGTTAGGGTTTGAGCAATGCGCAGACGACGCTCGCCAGAACCAACAAAGCTTTTGATCCGATCTAGTTCGCCAGGGCTAAGGTAACGAGCCTCAGCATCAGCATTGACAATAGACTTGGTAACTACACTCATCTAATCTGTTTTCTCCGTTAGTTATTGATTAACTAATTTATGATTTTTATACAAATGCAATGAGACCAGCCGACACGATCGCTCAACCACTTTTGGGCTAAGCATCTACGCCTTTAGAATTAGGTCTCTAGATGTCATTTTACACTTGACGGCACACCTTAGTTAACTTTTACAGAAATTAAAGTGTCCGACAAAAATATATATAAAAGTTGTATTTATGCTTAGACCAACTGGATCGATCGCTAGCAGCAGCAACCCATTCCGATTACCCTGCTTACTTGATTGATCAACCAATTGGCAACTAAGCTCTCAATTATTCTGAAGCAATGTATCGGCGATCGGCCGCTATGATCACACTTCTTAACAATTCAGATAATTATATTGAAAAAGCACTCTACCTTTAGGCATAGAAGCTGAGTATATAAACTTAGGGATATTTGCATCAAGACAATGTGATTATTGCATTAAAGGGGTTTGGCCAAATTCTAGTCTGAATAAAAAATCCCCAGAATTTTGAAAATCCAGGGATGATTTACTTTTAACCACCGATCTCACGATCGCCCGATCGCAACTATCGGCAGATATTAATTTTTTGTTGCCTACGCATAATTACGCTAATTACGCAGGTGCATAACTAATACTAATTAAGAGTTTTAATCTCATTCGCAACCAGATCAATCGGGCTAGAAATGCTGGAAACATTGAGCTTAGCAGCGCTAGCCTGTTTAGCTGTTTGCAAGAAAGGAGTCTGGGCGATCGAACTGTTGGCGATCGAAAACAATGGGTTAGAGGCAATTCCAGCCACACTGGTGACAATCACCGTGGCGATCACGGCTACCCTCAGTTGCTGCATACCCAGCTTAGACCAGGCCGCCGTACTCTTCACATCAGGATAGTTAAGTACCGACTCAGACATCTCTTGCGGCTCTTTGACCACCATCATCTTGACCACGCGAATGTAGTAATAGATCGAAACCACACTCATAATCAAAGCCAAAATCACCAGGCCATAGGCTTGAGCCTGCCAACCTGCCCAGAAAATATAGAGCTTACCAAAGAAGCCTGCCAGCGGTGGAATCCCGCCCAACGAGAGCAAGCAAATACTCATGCACAGCGTCAGCAGCGGATCTTTTTGATAGAGGCCGCTATATTCACTGATCTGGTCAGTGCCAGTGCGCAATGAAAAGAGAATCATGCAGGCAAATGCGCCCATGTTCATGAATAGATAGATCAACAGGTAAAACACCATGCTGGCGTATCCGGCTTCAGTGCCGATCACCATGCCCAGCATCACAAATCCAGCCTGACCGATCGAAGAATAGGCGAGCATCCGCTTCATACTGGTTTGGGCGATCGCTACCACATTCCCCAGCACCATACTCAAAATGGTTAGCACCACAAACACATAGTGCCATTGCTCTGAGATCAACGGGAATACAGTTACCATGAATCGCAACGCCAGGGCGAAACCAGCCACCTTCGAGCCGATCGACAAAAAGGCCACCACCGGCGTGGGTGATCCTTCATATACATCGGGAGTCCATTGGTGAAAAGGCACCGCTGATATCTTGAACGCCACACCACCAACCACAAACACCATTGCGATAATTAAGGCCAAACTTGGTTCGCTTAAAGCCGAAGCGATCATGCGCAAGTTGGTCTCGCCCATGGTCAGGCCATAGAGCAGGGACATGCCATACAAAAATATGGCAGAGCTAGACGCACCAATTAATAGATATTTAAGCGCAGCTTCGTTGGAGCGCGGATCACGTTTGGTGTAGCCGGACAGTAAATAGGAAGAGATACTGAGAGTTTCCAGCGCCACGAATATCATCACCATGTCGTCTGAGCCAGCCAGGAACATGCCGCCCAGGGTGGCAGCCAGCAGAATAACAATATATTCGCCGGTCACCACGCCCGATTGCTGGAGATAGGCTACCGAGACGGGGATGGTCAAAACAGCCGAAAGCGCGATCACGATCCGAAAGATAATGCTGAGTTTGTCGCCATTAAAGCTGCCCAGAAAGGCGATCGGATTGGCGAGGCCGTTCCATTGCCAAATTAATACCGCTACTGCCGCTAGCAGTCCGGCGATCGCAATGAATGGTAATGACTTGGTGGCCTTCATGCCGCCGACCAGATCGGTTACCAACACCACCAGGATCGCACCGACTACGATCAGTTCTGGCAGAATCACCCCTGTGTTGAGCAGGGTACTGAGAGTTGCAAAATCCATACTCTTGTAAATTTTTTATTTCTAACCTTGCATTCTAGCGGTGAATCGCAGTCTGCGAAACTGGCTAGGTCAAGTTTTGTCTAATTTCTGGTTAAGTTTTGCCTGTAATGAATATAAGCAGCTCTTATGTGAGGGCTGATCCTAGCAGACAAAGATCTCACAAGTTAAGTGAGTAGGGATTTTTGGTGCTCTAAGTAAACATAGAAAGAGATATTTACCCTCATCACCACCTAAGAGTATATCTGGTTGGGTCGATCGAGGGCGATCGAACTATTTATGATATGTATTGCGATCGGTTTTTAATTGCTGTTTAATTGCTACTAATTGCAACCGCTTGTTTGAGGAGTGCGATTACTGCGGCAAAGTTGCGATTGCTATTCACACTATGGCAACCAGAACTCAGGTAAAAAATTCTTCGCAAAATCCCGTCCCAGCTTATTAACCGCCCGACCCAGTTGAATATGCGGTTCATCCGCCGCCACTGGAATAATGCCAGCCCGATCGCCATAGCCCAGATGCGCGATCGCCGCGTTGGTCGCCTCCAGGCCAGTCACAAACGCCTTTTCCTGCGACCAGGAACCATGTTGCGTCGTAATCCAATCGCCACTCATAAACACATTGCTAAAGCTGGTGTGGGTCGGCAACAAATATTGATAACTACCAGGCGCAAAATGGGTCACCGCCTGGGGCAAGCGAATCACGCTGCGATCGACAATTTCCACACTGGCAAAATCCGGTAGGCAAGTGGCCAGGTAGCGCTGCACCTGTGTTTCGATCGCCTCATCGCTCATTGGCATAAACTGATTGGCATGGTAGAAATCAGCCTCCACCACTGTGCCTGGTTCGTCTTTATATTCATCATGCAAGGCATTGAGATCAAAGAACGTCCAGCCCGTGGTGGTATCAAACCCAAAACAAGCATTAGAAGCATGGGGAATCTTAACTGGGCGATCGCACCAGAACCGAGTTGCCAGCACATCCACCGCGCCTAGATTGTTAATGTTGCGAAACTCAGGGCGATCGGCCAACGCTGGGCAACCAGCCACGATCTTTTTCAAACCCGTAATTCCCACTGCAAACACCACAGCATCGGTGGGGTAAGTTTCACTGCCTGCCTCGCCACTGGCGATCACCTCGGTGATTTGGTCACGATCGGGATCGATTTTTACATCCACCACGCGGCGATTGGCCTGGATTTTGCCCTTTAATTGTTCAATTTCTGCTACCCAGGGGCGGAAAATTTGTGCGCCCACTGTGCCCCGACACCAGACCACATCAAAATCAGCCTGATGCGCCAGAATAAAGTAATAGAGCATCCCCAGGGCAGCGGCGGCTGAACATTGTTCACCGGGGGCAAACAAACCCACCAGCAGCATGGGATTAAAGGATTTATGATAAAGCCTGGCGGAAACCCCATATTGCTTGAATAGTTCTCGCGCTGTGATGCCGTCATACCTGCGCCATGCTTCCGGCGAGTTATCAAAATCCAGCAACGCATACATCAGCGGCAAAGCAGAGAGGCGATCGCTAAGGGGTAGGCGTTTAAACTTGGTATATAAAAATGTGCCCAGGGGCGAGGGGAGGGTTGGCAAATCTTGAAAAATAGGCGCTTCTACTTCCAAACCTGCTGGCGAATATTGCCCCGATCGCGTCCAATCGGTGAAGGGTTTAATGCCCAGCTCATCAACTAAATTAAAAATATTCGCATAGGGATACCAGAACCCATGAATACCTGCTTCAACCGATCGCCCTCCTTCAGTCTCCCACCCGGCTACCAGTCCACCAGGATAAGCCCCAGCTTCTAATAGGGTCACATCATAACCCTGTTTAGCCAGATGATAGGTAGCACTCAGGCCAGCCCAGCCAGCACCAACAACTACGACCCTTGGTGGATTGGTTGAATCAAATTGATTGGTGGTTGGATCTGGGGCTGACATTAATTAATATCCTGAATTTTTATTAGGTAATTTTTATTAGGTATGGCAATTTGAGTTTAGCGATCGCACTCAGGAAAGCGGTATATCCCACGGGCGATCTTTAAAATAATCAAGCGCATAGTTCGACAAGATGATTTCAAGATGATTTAAGGTATGCAAACTCGCACTGCAACTCCTGGTTTAGGATAGATTGAGCAGTCATTGCCGATCGGCATAGAACTTATGTAAAAGTCCAGGCTGGAAACGTGATAATCGTAATCTCAGCAATTATTCAAGCATTTGTGTCAAGAAATCTAATTGATTAAAGCGTAGGCGATCTGTTTAAGCCAAGTAGATGATTATGTGGAAATGTGTTAAAAACTGCGGTGCTTGTTGTCATCTTGACCCCACGGCTCGCCCTGAACTGGATACTTATCTTAGTGAGGCTGAACTGGCACAATATCTGAGCATGGTGGGCGAAGATGGCTGGTGTATTAATTTCGATCGCCACAATCGCACCTGCCAGATTTACGATACTCGCCCTCGGTTTTGCCGGGTTGAAGCTAGTGTGTTTAAGGATATGTATGGGATCGAGCCAGAGGAGCTAGACGAATTTGCGATCGATTGCTGCCAGGAGCAGATCGCCGATGTCTATGGCGAGGATTCACGGGAATGGCATGATTTTAATCAGGCAGTGGGGTTAGTTCAGCAATAATTTGTGATTGGCTTGGTTTAATAAAGATTTAAGCGATCGCCAATAGTTGCCAGTAACAAACCCTGCTCAATTTGTTTCCGCACCGATTGAGTCACATAACAATCGCTGGCCAGACAATCCACAATCAGGCGATTTGCCTCCACATATTGGCGCAATAATTCCAGTTGGCGATCGTTTAGGCTCCAGTCATAGCCAATCTGGCAATGTTCGATCATCAACTGACGTAACTGGGCAATCCACGGCTCCCAGGTAATAGCACTACTGTGATCGCAGTGATCACTATGATCAGAATCATGATTGGCAGAAGTCGCGGTCTCCAATTGGGGGAGTGAGGCCATCATCTGAGCCAAGCTAGTAGCCAGGGCATCCATCTCTAGTTCGGCGGCATATTCTAGCGCCAGATTTAGATCTAACTCCAAATCTAAACCAGGGTCGGTATTGAGATCAAAGGCTTTGGCCAGATCAAGAGCCAGCTCCAGCTTCAAAGAGAGATTGCGGGCTAAATCTAAATCCAACACCAGCATCCGCGCCAGGGCATGGGCAATGCCGATCGCCTCGGTCTGATGGCTAGCTCGGGCTAAGGCAATATAAAAAGCTCGTACCGCCTGGGGTTGGCTAGGGACATCGATCGCAGTTGCCTTTTGATTAGCCCAGCTTAATAACTCCTGTAACTTTTGATCGGTAGCAATCAGGGCATCGGTTTGTTGTTTTAAGAGCAACAAAAAATCATCGGCACACCGTAACATACTCACCACCAGCAAAATGACATCATGCCAGCGCGGTTGAGTAATGCGGGTGGCTAGATCATTGCGAGTCTGAGGATCTGAGCGATCGACCAATTCCCTGGCCGCCAGGTATTCTTGAAAAGTAAGATGGGAAAATGAATAAATACTCCTGGCTCGTTCCACCAACAGGCCATGCTGTGCCTCGATCGCCTTCACGATCGCTTCTCCGTCTAGCTGGAGCATTTCTGGATCACTACTGGCATTGGGCAAATTGCGAATGTAGTCAATGATGGCCTGCTCTAGGCGATCTTGCCGGAAAAAATATTCCCCCTGGCTAAATGTTGTTAAGGCCACATGGGAGAGCAAGCCCTCTTTGCGCTGAGTGGATAGTTTTTTATAAATTTGCTGGCGCTCTATATTACGCTTGGCATCCCACTTTTTAAGCAGAATATCCAAGCCTTCTTTATAAATTTCCGATCGATTATTGGGAAACTCGCCCGACTCAGCAAATACCAGACAAAGCAAGGTTAGCAAGAGGGGATTGGTGGCCAGTTCTTCGATCGGCGGGTTTTGCTCCAGCTTATGAATCAGCCTTTCCGCATAATCATGGCGGTGGCTAAACCACTTGGTCGCAAACATCAAAATCTGGGCAGCATCAAAGTCAGCTACTTCCAGTTCTGCAAACTTCTCGAAAATATACTGCTGCGAAGCAATCCGACTGCTAATAATAAAGCGATTGGCATAGAACTGCTCGGAAAAACTGCGGATCTCTTCCGTGACCCGATAGATTTCTTCTTCTTTGACCTCATCCAGGCCATCCAGCACGATCAAAGCCCGACCATTGCGCAAAATGCTCAGTAATTCCGACTCATCACCAATGTCGTAGTTACTAAACTCCTGCACCACATATTCCTGCAAGCGGGGCTGATATTCAGCGATCGCAAACTGGCGTAGGGTAATAAAAATGGGCAATAAATGAGCAAACATTGTCCCCTGCATACATTGCATCACTGTGTAGCGCAGCAATGTGGTTTTGCCAGCCCCCGGTTTGCCCAGCACAAATAGCTTTTCATGGCGCTTGAGTGCCTCCATCGCCGAAATCCGCCCATCGCCCAAATCACTCAATCGTAAACGCCGATGGATCGGGCTATAGCCAGTCACAATATCGCTGAGATCAAACCGCCGTTGACTACTAACTTTCTCCAACACATCCACATTGGTGTAGATGTCTTCGAGGTTAATCGGATAGGACATATCCAGCACCCGCATTGTGCCACAGCGCTCGCGCAAAATTCCCTGACTGCCTTGGCGCAGCTTTTTGACGATCGCGTCCAGGTCAGTATGCTGTGGCTTTTTACTTTGCTCTGACTGCGGATCATAGTCATTTAGCTGGGCTTGCAACCAACGCAACAGGCGATTTTGTTTGCCGGGGCCTTTGCCCTCAATATCGAATTTTTTATAAATCTCGCCCATCCGCTTGCGGTAGGCTTCCTCGGAAATTTGCAATTGACTGGCGATCGTGGCATCGGCCAGATCCTCACCAAACTTCAGCAAAAAAACCCTTTCCTGATCGGGGGAAAGTTGGCGATCGATCGACATATACAACAGGTAGTCTGAGGGTAGAATGGCGTTATCCTCCTGTTACAGATAAAACCAAGAGGTTGGCCAAAAAGCCAAAACGGGGCAGATTTTTCATGCAATTAATTTCAGATCAGGAACAGTTTAAAACTTGGTCAGCAACTTTTGGGCTTTGACTAACAAAACTAAACTTCAGGCATCTTTGAACGGCTTTTAGCGGTGAATATCGATCACTATTACTTAATCCAAAAAGTCCTGAATGCCATTACCGATCGTTTTAGTCACCCAGGCTTCAATATTCGGTAGCCCAGCAACCACGCTCTTAGCGATCTGCCTGGCATGTTCCAAATCACGGGCGATCGCAAACACGGTTGCGCCAGAGCCAGACATTAATACCCCCAGCGGCGCTTGGGCTTGCAATTGTTGCTTAAGCTGCACGATCGCGGGATGAGCCGGTAAAACTACTCGCTCCAGGTCGTTATAGAGCAATTGCCCCAGTTGGGTCGCCACCTCTATTAATGCTTGATTATGTTTGTCTTTGGCTGCTTCAAGCACCGCCAGCATTTCACTGGAGCGATCGTGGCTAGGTTGCAGTTGCTTACCTTGCGCCAGCAGACCTGCTGCCCGAAAGGTTTGATAGGCCCAGGCCGTAGAAATCGCAATATCTTTGGGTTTGCAAATCACGATCGCCACATCTGCCAGATCAGCAACTGGCGTGATCACCTCGCCTCGCCCAGTGGCCAAGGCCGTGCCACCACTGATGCAAAAAGGAATATCCGAGCCCAGTTGGGCAGCCAGTTCGCGTAACTCTGGCTGAGTTAATCCCAGTTGCCACAGGCGATCGATCCCGACCAAAACTGCCGCTGCATCGGTTGAGCCACCCGCCAGCCCTGCTGCGATCGGAATATTTTTATGGATTTTAATTTCTATGCCGCCTACAGATGGGAACCGTTGCTGCATTAAGTGGGCAGCCCGATCGGCCAAGTTGGTGCGATCCTGGGGGACTTGGGGATGATCGCAATGCACCACGATCGCTTCACTGGCGGTCTGGCGCAAATCCACACGATCGCTTAGATCCACGCTTTGCATAATCATCACCAGATCATGATAACCATCCGGGCGATTGCCAGTGATTTGCAAATAGAAATTAATTTTGGCTGGGGCTTTCAAAGAAAGGCTCTTGCTCATATTGCATTCACATACCGAAATATCCAACAATAATTCAAAAGTAATCCAAAATTAGACAGGGAAGCGAGGCGATCGAGATAAACATCGAGATAAATATTGAACAGATATAACAGATATACAGATATAAAACAGAACGATTTATTTGGATTTTAGATTCCAGTAGTCTTAGCCTTTACTTGAAGCGATCGTAAACAAACTAAGCTGCTTAAAACTACTTAACAGCAAATAGCGACTCCCAGCATCCTAGAGATAATAAAAATCATTGGGAAAAAGTCTTTTTATACGCATCCTGCAAAACTTCTAGCTCCGTATGATCGCCCTCACGCCGCACTGAACGCATTCGATTTTCTACCAATACCTTAGCATCGGCTCTGCTGAGCGGGTCAAATCGAACCCCATCAGGACTGGCCGTAATCACAAAGAAAAGTCTTTGGGCATATAGGGTCGTAAATAGGCTGCGGGTCTCATCAACCGAGCAAATCCGCGATAGCAGCCCAAATGTAGGATGATTTAAGTAGGTTTCAATTGACATCTGTCAAGGTTATTAATTTAAGCTAAGATTTGGCCACAAAAATCCGATTGCCTCGATTTTGATCAAATATTTGTAGTGTTTATAGTAAAAACATACCCAAAATAATTTGACCCTAAAAAAACATAGGCTCAAGTGTTTAATTCTACACCTGGATAAGGCAGAAAAATTTCTGTATATGCTACTACATCTGGCTGTTCAGAGGGTTTGATGATTAAAGCAAGAGCTAGCAATTTATTTTAATCAACCTAGCCATTTATGAAAACTACTGATAGATATAGGCTTTAAGCATAGACTTGCCATTGCTCATGAATCTTCTAGTTTAAAAATTGTATGTTTAATTTTTTGTTAAAAATTGCCAGCGATCGCCCCAATTCTAATTTTGTTATGTTGCAACCATCTTCGTTTTGCTCCTTTCGTCTTTACTTAAGCCAGCTATGCCAACGATTTAGATGCTTGACGATCGCCAGTCTAGCTTTTGTCTTTTTGCTATTGGGCTTGCTCCCCATTAATTTGTTTGTGCCCGATGTCCTGGCCGCTCCAGCGATCGCCTCGATCGTATCGACCGCTGATGTTGAAGTAGAAACTACCCCAAAACTACAGGGGCTCAGCGCTGGGTATGTATGGCAAGAAGCCACCCCAGCATCGAAGTTGGACTATTGCGAACGGGCGTTTGCGGCTTTTCGTAGTTCCCCAGCCCAAAGCTATGTAATCAGCTCCAATGTGCAGAGTTTGTCTCCGGCTGGGTTGTGCGATCGGATTGATCAGTTTTTTAGCCTGGAAGATAATTTAGAAACCCGATTGGGTGAAGCGGCAGCGATCGCGCCATTGCTCTATGCTGATACACCTTTGGGCACTATGTACAATCTGGCCAAGGAAAGTGAAGATTGAAGATTCAAACAAGATGATTCGTGCAATTTGATCATTTTGGCAAACTGATAGGATAGGCAGGTAATAATCAAGCTTGCCTACTGCTTTTGTAAGCCTGATATTTTGCAAGATTGATCTAGCTATTCAATCCTTGTACTGAAAAGAAGCATACCCAATTGGTTGTCTAACCAGCATAATTATCAATACTCTCCATAAGCAATAAATAAAAAATGGTCTGGCCCTTCAACCGCAAATTCAAAAAACAAATTGCTCGCATTGAAGTGAGTGGCGCGATCGCCTCCTCGACCCGTAAACACGTCCTAGAAGCCCTGGAGTTTGTTGAGGAACAGAAATTCCCAGCCTTGCTATTGCGGATCGATAGCCCTGGTGGCACGGTGGGCGATTCCCAGGAGATCTACGCCGCCCTCAAACGGCTCCGCCAACAAACCAAGGTGATCGCCAGCTTTGGTAATATTTCCGCCTCTGGTGGTGTCTATATTGGGGTGGGTGCGGACTATATTATGGCGAATCCTGGCACAATTACCGGCAGCATTGGTGTAATTCTGCGTGGTAATAATATTGAGCAACTACTGGAAAAGGTGGGGGTTTCGTTTAAGGTGGTTAAATCTGGCCCCTATAAGGATATTCTGGCCTTCGATCGAGAAATTACCGAGCCTGAAAAGCAAATTTTGCAAAGCCTGATTGATTCTAGCTATAACCAATTTGTCAACACCGTGGCCGAAGGGCGCAAACTCAGCCCCGCCACGGTAAGATCTTTTGCCGATGGCCGGATTTTTACCGGTGAACATGCGGTGGAATTGGGTCTGGTCGATCGGCTGGGCACTGAAGAAGATGCCAAACGATGGGCAGCGGAATTGGTGGATTTAGATCCCGACAAGGTCAAATGCTATGATATCAAGCCACCCAAATCATTCCTGAATCGGGTTTTACCAGGGTCGGCGGAATTGGCCACCCGCTTCCGATTTGAAATGGAAACCAGTGGCATGCCGCTGTGGATGTGGTATTAGCTGGATCAACCTGAGTGTGATAGATCTTTGTAGCCTTTAATTTGCCGTTGCTGGCGATCGCAGTCGATCGCTTGAAAGCTCTATTGCGGTCTTAGAGATTGTTTCTATCGGTAAAGGCATCGAAATAGTTTTATGATTGCTATGCACCTTAATTAATTGTAATTAGCTCGATTGCTCATGGATCGAGAGGTAGCTGAGTCGATCGTAGTAGCTAAAGCCGATTGAAATTAGATTGACTTACGCATCGATCCATATTTAATTTATTTGATAATTGGTACATATTGACTGGAATAAAAGGTAAAACTTGGCAGGCATAGGCAAACAGATCAAACAAATAATCAAACAAGTTGCTAGCTTTGTTTCCTCTGGCAGCCGCATTGCCTTTAAGCCAATCCGCCGCGTTTTGTCAGAGCATGCGATCGCCAAATTAGACCTGTTGATCACCCTGGTACGGCGCGATCTCTCGGCCAAATATAAAGGTTCGATTCTGGGGAATCTCTGGCCATTGCTCAACCAACTTTCCCAACTGGTGATCTACACCTATGTTTTTTCGGTGATCCTCAAGGTCAAGCTCAGCATCAGTAGCCTGCCGGATAATAATCTCACCTTTGGTCTGTGGGTGTTTGCCGGATTGGTGCCCTGGTTTGCGATCACCAGTGGTCTGATTCAGGCCGCCGGCGCGGTAATCAACCAGGCAAATTTAGTTAAAAAAGTAGTTTTCCCATTGGCACTCTTGCCCCTTGTGCCTGTGCTCACCGCGTTTGTAGAAAGCACGATGGGACTGGTGGCGCTAATTGTGGTAGTTGGTTTTAGTTCTCAGGTTGCCCATGCCACGCTGTGGTTATTGCCTTTGGTTTGGTTCACTCAGTTATTATTTACGGCGGGTTTAGGGTATCTGGTGGCGGGCTTGACTGTGTTTTTGCGCGATATTCCCCAAACCCTGATGGTGTTTATTAACCTGTGGTTTTACATGACCCCAATTGTCTATCCGGCCGATCGCATCCCGGCAGCATGGCGCTGGTGGATCTTGTGGTTTAATCCGGCAGCGGCGATCTGCGAAGTCTACCGCGATCTAGTGCTAGAAGGCAGAGTACAGCATTGGTATGAATGGGGTAGCGCCACGGTAATTGCGATCGTGATGTTTGCGATCGGTTACAAGGTCTATCAGCGATTGCGTCCTGCGTTTGCCGATGTGCTTTAGTTTTTGGGCTTGTTTTTGACTAATTTGCTTGATTTGCTAAATATTCACATGCTAATTAACGCCATTAGCGATCGAGTCTGCCTGAGGTTAGATGTAGAATTACCTACCACTCGGTAGGGTGAATTATAGACAAGTGAGTAGGTATTAATATACACAAAGCTAAGTTGTAACCCTTAAAAGGGAGATATCTGGCTCTATTGCCTGTTTTAGATTGTTGATTATTATTATGCGGCTAGTTCTGGGCTTACAGCTAGTCAAAAATAATCGGCACTAATCAAAAAAATACTCAGCTCAGCAAATTAAAGTTGACAATCATGGGGCCTACCTGTATGCATGGGTATTACTAACTAGCATTAATTAGATTAATCAGCATATCGGAGAGGTTTAGTGTTAGCTGGGATGAGCGTGATTACGATCGCCCATAATGCCTGGTAATAGTTAAGCAATGCCTGATAATGCTTATTAATATCTTAATTTTCATACTTACATCTGCAGTTTTATGTAAGGGAAAGTTAAATCTATTTTGTTATTCTGAAAACTAAATTCTGGTTGATTAGATTATTCTTGGATGAGTGTGAGCGAAGTAGCAATCAGCCTGCAAAACCTTTGGAAGTGCTTTAAGCGTTATGAGCACCCTGCCGATCGGTTAAAAGAAATTTTCTTCCCCAAACTATGCAAGTCTCAGGAGTTTTGGGCGGTTCAAGGAATCAATTTAGAGATTCATAAAGGGCAAACCCTGGGGATTATTGGCCGGAATGGATCGGGTAAAAGCACCCTGTTGCAAATGATCGCTGGCACCATGACCCCCACCCACGGCACGGTGGAAGTGAAGGGGCGAATCTCAGCGCTGCTGGAATTGGGCAGTGGCTTTAATCCTGAATTTACGGGCAGGCAGAATGTATTTTTTAATGGGCGACTGCTGGGGCTCAGCAAAGAGGAGTTAGAGGAGAAATTTGAGGCGATCGCCGACTTTGCCGACATTGGTGATTTCATTGATCAACCGGTTAAAACTTACTCCAGTGGTATGTTTGTGCGGTTGGCGTTTGGCGTGGCGGTCAATGTTGATCCAGAAATTTTGATCGTGGATGAAGCCCTGGCCGTGGGTGATGTGTTATTTCAGCGCAAATGCTTCAGTAAGATCGAAGAGTTGTGCGATCGCGGCGTAACGGTTTTATTCGTTTCCCACGACCTGAATAGTGTGTTGAATTTGTGCGATCGGGCGATCGTGTTGGATCAGGGCAAAATGCTCTGCGATGAAAAGCCCCATCCGGCAGTATTGGCCTATAGCGCTCTGGTTAGTGAACGTGAGGCCATGGAAGCTAGCCGCCATGAAGAACGCGCCAAGGCAAAGATGATTGCGGCTGCCAATAAAAATGCCAGTAATGGTCACGCCAAGACTAATGGGAATAATGGACTTAATGGCAAGGGGACACAAAAATTCCGCCATGAAGTCAATTTGGTCAAATCCAATCATAAAAATCAGCAATCCGGCCAATCAGGTAAGTCAAGCAAATCAAGCTCCAAAAACGATGCGATCGGTGAATCGCGGATTGGCATGGGCGGTGCGGAAATTCTGACTGCTGAAATTATTAACTCTGATGGCGAACTGACCCAAACCGTCAAATGCGGCGAGCGCGTATCGGTGCGTTCTACGATTCTGTTTCATAGTGATGTGAATCAGCCGATCGCAGGCTTTAAAATCAAAACCATCAATGGCATTGCTGTAATTGGCAACAGTACCTTTGGCTCCCAGAAAACCCTCCCAGCGATCGCTGCTGGCACAGTGCTGACTGTGGAATTTGCCTGGAATTGTTATCTAACTCCTGGTAACTATACTATTTCCGCTGGCGTATCAGAATTGCGGCTCGATCAAAAAATTGTCGCCCTCGATCGCCGCCAGGATATGCTGCCGTTGACTGTAATTGGCTCGCTCTATTCCTATGGTCTGTTGGCAGTGCCGGTAGATATTGATCTTACTTATGTGTCAACCCCAGAAGCAGAATCTAGCCTGACCGCTGAAGTCATTAATGGATGATTGGTGGCAATGATGGATTCATCAACTTTATCAAATCGATCGGCTCTGTCGGCTCAACAATCGCAACCCCTAACCGAGCAAGCAGAACTAGCCGCGATCGCTGCCAGGATGTCACCCCTGGTGATTGTGGGGATGCACCGATCGGGCACTTCCCTCACTGCGGCATTGTTACAAGCGATCGGTGTGGATGTGGGGCAAAATCTTTACCTGGCCGATGGTAATAATGTGAAGGGCTATTTTGAGGATGTTGAGTTCCTTGAATTTCAACGCCAGACTTTACAGGCTTGTTGCGATCGTGATGATCCTGGCTGGCACGATTGGGGTTGGACTGAGCATGAAACCCTCGACCCACAAAAGTTTGCCGCCTCTATTCCCCAGGCACTAGAGTTAATTGCGGCAAGGCAATCGATAACGCAATTTGATCATGCAATACAGTCAAATAATTTAAATCTAGAACTTAAGAAATCTGCGTCAGATTCAGGCGAGCGCATTGATCAAAACGATCGCATCGCTCACCAAGATCACCCAGATCACCTAGATAAAACCAATGATTCTGCTTTAACCGAATCACTATGGGGTTGGAAAGATCCACGCACCACCCTGATGCTGGATTTTTGGCATAATCTAATGCCCCAGGCAAGGTATTTACTTGTATATCGATCGCCCTGGGATGTAGCCGATTCAATTTTGCGTTTGAATAGCCATATCTTTTCATTACATCCCGACTACGCCCTGAAGGCATGGCACTATTACAATCGCCACCTGCTTGATTTTTACACCAGATATCCAGATAAATGCGTGCTGGTGAATATAAATCAGACCTTACGATCGCCCCGACAATGGCTGGAGTTGCTGCGATCGCGGTTGAATGTTCAAGTTAATCCCGACATGGCGATCGAAAAGATTAAAGCTGTATTTGACCCCAAACTATTTCGGAGTCTGGATTTAAGCCATCCTACTGTAGCGCTAATTAGCCAAATTTATCCAGCCTCGGTTGAACTATTCACAAAATTAGATCAGGTGGCCGATATTGCTAGTGGTTTAGATCTAAATCAACTGTTTAAGTCGGATCACAAAATCACCTCGCTTGAGGTTAATCATACTAGTGATGATCGCAATCAAATCCTCAAATCCGCTCTGTTGCTGCATTTACAACTATTACAAACCCAATCGACCCAGCGCCAAACCCAGACAGAATTAACCAAACTGAAACAGCAGGCCGAAATAGAGACTAAATCACCAATCCAAGAATTAGTTCAATTACAGGAGCTATGCGATCGCCAACAGCAAGACCTGGCCACCTTCGCCCAGGTTCACACCGATCAAGCCACGCACATTGCTAACCTGCATCATGAAATTACGGCCATGAAAACTTCTAAATTCTGGCAGCTCCGTCAGGTCTGGTTTAAATTTAAAAAGGCGATCGGTATCAAGTTCGATTAGCCATCTGGCAGGATTTTCAACCTAATCTAATTCTGGCTAATTTGAGTTCGCTAAGATCGCTAAAGTATTAATTTAATCTCAGTTTGGTCAGAAACGATCGCCCTGAGTTCTAATCTAAATTCCCAATCCAGCATCTCTACTGCAATTATTGAAGCCATGATTGATGCCATTCCGCAGGCTCAAAACAATGAGAATCCCGATCGAGATATGCAGCATAATCAAGGGATTGATATTTCAATTATTGTGCCCTGCTTTAATCATGGCGAATATTTGCGCGAAGCCCTGGCCAGTGTGGCAAATTATCAGGGCAACAATCACGAGATTATTATTGTCAATGATGGCTCAACCGAACCAGGTACGCTGCAAATCCTAGCTGAGTTGAGCAAGAATGGTGATCGGATTATCAACCAAGCCAATCATGGCCTAGCCCATGCCAGGAATACTGGGATCGCTGCCGCCCAGGGACGTTACATTCTGCCGCTGGATGCCGATAATAAAATCAGGCCGATTTATATTACCAGGGGGATCGAAGTCTTAGACCAATTTCCAGCGGTAGGTATTGTTTATGGCGATGTGGCCTATTTTGGCGATCAAAACCTGGTCTGGGCACTGCCGGATTTTGACCTCGATCGCCTCATGCTAGGTAATTTCATCGATGCCTGCGCAGTGTTTCGCAAACAGGTGTGGCAAGATTGCGGCGGCTATGACCAACAAATGCCCGATCGACTTGGTTATGAAGACTGGGATTTTTGGTTGGGGGCAGCAGCACAGGGCTGGCAGTTCCATCATCTGGATATGGTGACCTATGACTATCGAGTGCGATCTGACTCGATGGTGCAAAAATGCAAACTGCCTGCCAATCAACAAAGATTGGTGCATTATATTTGCCAAAAACATGAATCGCTCTATCGCCCCAAATATGCGGCGGTGATCGCGGCGAAGGAACTAGCTACCTTTGAGCAAATCCAGAAAGCTGAAGAGGCCAGGTTGCAACTTGCTCAAACTCAGGCTGAGGTCGATCGCTTAGAACAAGAGCTTAAGCATATTTATGCTGATAAAGCCGAGCAAGATCGCCCCATTAACCAACTAGAGCAACAAATAACTAAACTTCAGCAAAAGTCTTTAGCAGAACAACAACAATTGGGACAAGAAACCTTAAACCAGCTAGAAAAGTTGCAGGCAGAGTTAGATTGGATGAAAACCAGCAAATTTTGGCGATCGCGCCAGCTATTTATGCAGATCAAGCGCAAATTCAAAACAATCTTAGGTTTTAACTCAAAAAGCTGATAACCTAGCTGATACCTTTTCCAGTCAGCATTTTGTCGTAGTGATTTTTGTGAATATCTGAATACATTAATACCCTGAGTTTATCTCTTCGCTCACCCTGTGGCAGCTTATGACCAATTCACCTTTAGTTAGTATCTGCATTCCTACTTATAATGCAGCGGAATTTATCGCCGAGACGCTGAATAGTGCGATCGCCCAGACCTACAGTAATTTTGAAATTATTATCTCTGATGACAGTTCCAGTGATGAGACGGCTGCGATCGTAGCTTCTTGCCAAGAGCAACTAGGTGATCAGCGCGATCGGCTGCGATGGCTCAGTCACGATCGCTATGGCGTGGTGGGCAATTGGAACTTTTGCATCTCCCAAGCCCAGGGCAAATATATTAAGTTTCTGTTCCAGGATGACCTATTGCGCCCCGATTGCCTCACCCAAATGGTGGCCCTGGCGGAGCAAGATGAGCAAATTGGTCTGGTGTTTGCGCCACGCCATGTAATTTGCACAGACCAGGCCAGTTTCGATCCGCTCTACATCAACATTACCGAAGCCTGGAGCAAGCTAGAGCCAATTCAATCGGGCTTGGATTTGCTTAGTGATCCCAAATTGTTAACACCACCATTTAATAAGATTGGCGAACCCACTGCGGTTTTAATTCGCACTGAGGTATTTGAACAAGTTGGTTTATTTGACATTAACTTAGTCCAGGTTGTCGATCTGGACATGTGGCTACGGATCATGACTCAATTCAAAATCGGATTTATTGATCAGGTGCTATCTGATTTTCGGGTGCATCAGCATCAGCAGAGTAATCAAAATGAGCATAGCGGCCAGTCCTGGATTGATGATTGGCGCTTGCAGTTTAAGATGCTAGGCGATCGCGCCTATGCAAATTTGCCGGAATCGGTCAAACAACAATTAATCCAAGCCTGTGTCGATCGGATCACCACCACCTATGAAAATATGGAAGGGACGCGATCGCAACTGAGTAAAACCAACCATCAGGTAGCAGAACTTGCCGAAAAGGTTAAAGATTTGAGCCTGCAAGTGCAATATTATGGTGCTCAGGCCAAGGCTGCATTTACCGAAATTGATAAGATGCAAGCCGCTTTCCAAGCTACCAAAAATCAGCTTAGTAACACTCAAGCCGAGCTAGAGGAATCAAACTCAGCCCTTTGGGAAACCAAGGGGAACCTGGAACGCACCCAGGCAGAGCTGACCCAATCGCGCAATACGATCGCCGCTATGGAAAGCAGCAAGTTTTGGAAATTGCGGAATAAATGGTTAGATCTAAAGCGATCGCTAGGGCTACCCGCCACCGACTAAAAAATTTACGTTAGCAATTCATGAAGTATTTAAATAAAGCACAACAGATCTTGGCGGAGCATGGGGTAGGCACTCTCTTAATTAAAACCAGAAATAAGATCTATTGCACGGTTAAGGATTGGCTGCTGGCGATCGCGGTGGTTAAATCAATTACCCGCTTCACTAACAAATATTCCGAAAAGATTTACATTACCCTCAAGCGGGATGGGGTTGCTGGCGTTGTAATTAAGGCCAAAAACAAAATTTATCGATTCTTGGCGCAGCGCTTGCCATTTTTGCCCGATGAGCGCTATTTATCACTTTCACCACTGCAAAGACCCCAACCAATTACGATCAAAACCAGCCCTAATCCCCAGGTCTCACTGTTGATCTATGCCCATAACAATGCCAAATATGCCTATAACTGTTTGAAGTCAATTAATCAGCAAATTGGCGATCGCTGGGCGATCGAGGTAATTTTAATAGATGATGCTTCGACGGATTACACCAAAGACTTTTTGAAGAAAGTTTCTGGCATTAATGTAGTTAGAAATAAAACAAAACTTGGCCATATAAATGCTTATAATCAAATTGCCAAATTAGCCAAAGGTGATTTTTTATGCTTTTTGGATCAGGATTATCAATTAACTGAAACCTGGCTGGAGTCTTTATTATTAGTTATTAATAAAGAACATCAAAGCAGCGATTACAAGAGTGATCAATATAGTAATCAATCTGTTGATCAAAATGTCACTAATATCGCTAGAAACAATCATAAATCGCTTAGTAAATTAGGCCATGTAGGCGCGGTGGGTTCGCGCTTAATTTATGAAAGCAACACCTGTGAATTAGCTGGTGGTATAGTTTGGCAAGAAGGGTATTTATGGCGCTATGGTCACCGCGATTATGCCGAAGAACCAGAATATTGTTATCTACGACAGGTTGATTTTGTAGCGATCCCAGGCATGTTAATCAGGCGCGATGACTTCAATCAAGTTGGCGGCTTCAGCGATCGATATAGCCATGAACTATACGCTGCGGCTGATTTTGGCTTCAAGTTGCGATCGCAGGGTTGGCAGGTGGTCTATCAACCGGAAGCAAAGTTGATTTGTCGGCATGAACCTGAGCTAAAAATTAATTTTGCCCATGCCAATATTATTAATAGCAACAATAGTAAAGATGGATATGATCGCATTGCTACGCAAGTTAGTTCGATCGCTAGTTCTGATGTTTTAACTAAGGACTTAAATCGGATAATAAGTAATGATTTAAATTTGGTTAGTGATGCAGCTCTAAATCAAATTATTCTCGATCATGCTAATCAGATAATTAATTATAATGGTAATTCAGGCCATGATTCTAATGATTTAGATGCAGATTTAATTATTGATGCTAATGCTAGAAATAATCCAGAAATTCAATTAGATCAGTCAACAGGTTATGGCCAAACTAATTTAAATATTGCTAAAGATACTCAGCAGTTGATTAGTAAATCTAAAGGTGAGCTAGTTAATGATTCGATCGATTTAGTTAACAGTAAAGCTAGGCTCGATTCAACTAGTGATTCAACTAGTGATTCAAAGCTTGATTTAACTATTGACCTAACTAAAGAAGCGGCGATTAATCCTAATCACAATGGCTTAAATAATGGCAAAGCCATGCTTCACCTTAAAAATACTAATGCTATTAATCCTCAGAGCAGGCATAAGGATAAGGACATAGCTAAACATCAGATCAGGAGTTTAAATAGCGATCGCCTAGAGCTACTAAAAACCTGGCGATCGGCTCTGCCCCAGCATTATTCCTATCAACCCAGTAATTTTGAACTAGCACCCCGGCGAGTGTTACCTAAGCCAACGGTGTTGATTATTGATACCCTGGTTCCTGCCTATGACAAGGATTCTGGCTCCTATCGGCTGTTCAATATTATTAAAATCCTGCAAAGCTTTGACTATCACATTATTTTTCTGCCCGACTATGGCCACGACCAAGACCCCTACACTGGCGAGCTGGAAAGTATGGGGATCGAGGTGCTTTATTTTACCTACAAGCAAAATGATTGGCAGCAAAGACTAGAGCGAAGGCTGCCCGCGATCGACCTGGCCTGGGTCTGTCGGCCGGAATTATGCGAGAAATATATGCCAATCCTGCGGCAGCAGCCTCAGATCAAAGTTATCTACGACACGATCGATTTACATTTTGTGCGCATGAAACGTCAATGGGAACTGGGCGGTAGTAGCGATCGTCACCTGGAGGCTGAGTGGCAAAAAATGCAAACCCAGGAAGTTGAATTTGCTCGCCGCGCTGATCTGACTCTGGTAGTGACTGAGGTGGAAAAGGAACTGCTGGATAATTTTGAAGCCAAGCAAGTGCGAGTAGTACCCAATGTTCATGAAATCTACCCCGATCGCGGTAAGGGTTTTGCCGATCGGCAAGGGTTATTGTTCATTGGTGGTTACTACCATGAGCCCAATGTAGACGCGGTGATCTGGCTGTGTGCCGAAATTATGCCGCTGGTGTGGCGATCGCAACCAGATTTGCATCTCACTTTGTTGGGAAGTAATCCTTCGCCAGCCGTCAAGGCGCTGGCCAGCGATCGGGTTTCTGTGCCTGGCTATAT
This sequence comes from Pseudanabaena sp. PCC 7367, assembly GCF_000317065.1. Lineage (GTDB taxonomy): Bacteria > Cyanobacteriota > Cyanobacteriia > Pseudanabaenales > Pseudanabaenaceae > Thalassoporum > Thalassoporum mexicanum. Next base: position 4,481,443 of record NC_019701.1, on the reverse strand, counting down.
CAAAGACGTGGAGCCCTATTTTACCTCCCAACGACTATTTATTGCGCCATTGCGCTATGGGGCGGGAATGAAGGGCAAAATTGGCCACAGCCTTTCCTATGGACTGCCCACCATCACTACCTCGATCGGGGCAGAAGGAATTGGCCTGGTTTCGGGCGAAAATGCGATCGTAGTAGACGAACCAGAACAATTTGCCACCGAGATCCTAAACCTCTACAATAACGAGGGTTTGTGGCAAAAAATCTCGCAGAACTCCTTTAAGGCGATGTATAAATACACGCCAGAGGCGGTGAGGGAAACAATTAATCAGGCGATCGCGCCATTATTAGTCAATTCTAATCCAAATCCTGAGCCAAATTCTAAGCCAGGTTCTGAATTAAATTCCTAATCAAGGAGCTATCCAATTCTCGATTATGCAGCTATACTTGCCCAGTTGTACCAGTTGTAAGAGATTGAGGCGGAACGTGAAGACAACAGCTTTGCTGATTTAAGTAAATATGCTTTCCAGTGTATTTTTCGATGGTGCATTGGTTTTACAATGTTTATCTAGATATGCCTTACGTTCAACCACCGCCACCTATCCCGCCCCAGACTTACATAATCGACGCGGGATCTTTGCAAGGGCAGTCGCTCCAGATGGAAGCGACGGAAATATTGGCATCGGTCGATCGTCGCGTGGAAGGCGATCTCGAAATGTTGATGCGATCGGCAACCACCAACTTTGATCAGCTCTTTGTGCGGTTGGTAGCCCAGGCTGGCCCGGTTAAGCCAGAAAGCATTATTCTGCCCAAACCCACCGATCCACCAATCCAAATTCCCCTGCCGCCAGAAGATGTGACCGGCGAACGGATGCAGGTGTTGGCAGACAACCAGGAATTTAACGATGCCGAGCAGACCTTTGTTGCCACAGGGAATGTGATTGTGCGCTATCAGGGTTCGGAGCTGAAGGCCGATAAGGTAGAGGTGAATATTGTTGAGCAGGTCGCCGTTGCCCAGGGGAATGTATTTTTCACCAGGGGCGATCAAATGCTGCAAGGCTCTCGATTAGAATATGCCTATGCTGACCAGAAAGGAAACCTCAGAGATGCCTCTGGCGCAATCAATCTGGGCACACTCGATCGCCCTGAGGCGACTCAATTGCCGTCTGACCTCGATTCTAATTCGCAGTTCTTCTCGGTGGGTAGAAACGATCGCAGCACCCGTGATGATGGTGAAGTAAGGCGTTTAGGCTTTAGAGCCGAAGTCCTGCGACTGGATGGCGACACCTGGGAAGCAGAAAAATTGCGGATTACCAATGATCCATTCTCACCGCCAGAACTAGAGCTGGTCACCGATCGCGCCACCCTCAAGCCCCTTTCGGAAACTCAAGATCAACTCAAAACCGAAAACCCGCGCCTGGTATTTGACCAAACCGTTTCGATCCCTTTGTTCAGAGACACACTGATCATTGATAAATATCAGCGCGACACCCCAGCCAAAATTGGTTTTGATAGCCGTGATAAGGATGGCCTGTTCTATCAGCAAAACTTTGATGTAATCAGCGCAGAAAATATCAATCTCACCATATCGCCACAGATATTACTCCAGCGCGGATTTAATGGCGATCTGTTTGGGGCGGATATGTTTGGCGTAGAGGTAGCCCTGGATGCGGATCTGCCCAATCGCCAAGTGATTAATGCGGAAATTGAGCTATCGAGCTTAGATTTAACCGACCTAGATAACCAATTGCGGGTGGCGAGCACCTACGATCGCCCGATTTTTGGTGATCATACCTTCTCCGCCCAATATACCTTCCGCGATCGCATCTTCAATGGTTCGATTGGGTTCCAGGATGTGCAGAACTCGCTGGGGTTTAATATTTTCTCGCCCAACCGCCAGCTTGGTGATTCGGGCATTAATCTAAGTTATCAGGCTGGGGCGCAATATATCAGTGCCGATCGGGCTGATTTAGATGTGGTCGAAGTGGGCAGCTTAGGGCGTTTGCAAGGGGCGATCGCCCTCAATCGGGGGATTCCGATCTGGCGTGGTAAAACACTCCCGCCTGAGCCTACCAGCGGCCTCAGATATTCTCCCAAGCCAATTCAACCCAGGCTGGATGCGATTCTGGGCTTGTCGGGCACTTATTCTTACTACACTTCTGACGATAGTCAGCTCTATCTGGCTGGCACGGTTGGTTTATCTGCCGTATTGGGTAATTTCGCCGAAGACTTCTTTGACTATACCCAGCTAAATATTAGCTATAGCCAGGGTTTAACCAATGGTGAATCGCCTTTCTTCTTCGATCGGGTGGTCGATCGTCAACGCCTTAATGCGGGAGTGCTACAGCAACTCTATGGCCCGATCCGACTTGGGGCGCAGAGCAGTTGGAATGTTGAGACAGGAGAGGTGATCGACTCATCCCTTAGCCTCCAATACGATCGCCGTACCTATGCCTTTGTGATTCGCTATAGCCCAACCCGCGAGATTGGTGAATTGCAGCTCAGAATTAGTGACTTTAATTGGGATGCTCCCCCCGGTGATGATGTTACGCCCGTGCGTGGTGGGGTAGAACGCCGCGATTAATGGAAAAACATCACAACATTAGTGACACCGTTGGGGAATGCTAACTTCAATATAAATCCTGAGATGGCTCAGAATCGCAGTTTGAGGAAAATGGACACTAACGCAACGATAGCGATCGTTAGGATAGAAATATAGTGCCAAAATATATCCCAAAGTAGGCGAAATTTTGTTGCAGGTATGATATCTAATGTATCTACGAACTTGGTTCATTTATAGTTCATTTATAACTAAATGACGTTTGTCTGTAGCAATTTCAATTGTCTATGATCAAACGGGATTAGTTAGAGTTGGTCGAGCATATACTTGCAGTATTAAGCATTATTTATAAAGTATTAGCAGTTTAGTGAGAGATACCCGATGGCAAATCTCAAGCGTACCCGCGAGGATATTCTTGAATCCGTAATCGATACAGTGCATCGCAAAGGCCTGAGTGCTACTGGGTTGAGTGAATTATTCAAACTCAGCGGTGCTTCATCGGGTAGCTTTTACAACTATTTTGGTTCCAAGCATGAATTGGGGCATGCTCTGATTGATTACGAATGGCAAAAATTGCAACAGAGCGTAATTAAGCCCGCGATCGAAAATTGCTCAGATCCAATCGATCGGGTGTTCTGGATGCTCGATCGCCTCGAAGCTAAGCAACAGATCGAGCCAATGTGTATGGGCTGCTTGCTGGGTAATTTGATTGTGGACCTGGTTGAACAGGATGAATCCTTTCGGGAACATCTAGCGGTGGTTTTTGATGCCTGGCAGGCAGCGATCGCAAATTCATTGCGTGAAGCCCAACGAGAATTGCTGCCAAATGTAGAACCAGATATTCTGGCGGAAGAAATTCTCACCACGATCGAAGGGGCAATGTTGATGGGCAAGCTCCGCCGCAACGGTGATTATATTAAGCGTGGTTTTGATAGCGCTAGAAGATTGGTGAAAGCTTCGCTACGATCGCCTTCTGCTCTGACTTCTGCCCATCATTAATAAAACAATTTAACCAGATTTAAAACCAACAACCTGGCTGCTACTGCGATCGCGGCAACTTTAGCATCCTAACCGCTAGCTAATTAAATTTCTGCTGAGAAATAGTAGCAAATCACACTCTTTTCGATCGTAGTGATGCCATTTAATAAGTTTAATAGTTTCTAATAGATGAAACGTTCTATTTAATTTTAATCAACTTTGCTTCTGCATAGTTATTACACAGCCATCAAACCATCTAAGTGTGAATCTGTGTGAATCTTAGAATTGAGTAAAGACTCTATGGTTCATGAGCGATCGAAATTCACAGGTTTGATCACTCCTTTCTGAATTTACAAATAATAATGGCAATGTCACTACCTGGATTTTCCTAAGTAGGCAAGTTCAAGTTATCAACTAAAACCAAACAGTCAAACGAAACTAGATAACTAGATAAAGAGATAGAGGAAGTAAGGTTAATGGAACTACCTGTTTTAATCAGCCCTAAGGAGCTATCGGAGCTTCAAGCTAGTCAAAAAATTGTCATCCTTGACACCCGTGATCCCGATGACTTTGCCAAGGAGCATATTCCTGGCGCGGTGAATGTGCGAAAACTATTTACCTATCTGGTGGAAGATTCTACCCCAGAAACCCTGACCAAGTTGCAAACGGACTTTGCAGAAATCCTGGGAGCAGCAGGATTATCCGGCTCCGAACCTGCGGTGATTTACGAAGAAGCCCTAAACAAAGGCTATGGTCAATCCTGTCGCGGCTATTTTATTCTCAAGTATTTGGGCTATCCCCAGGTAGGAGTATTGCATGGTGGATATATGGCCTGGAAGCAGGCTGGTTTGCCAGTTACGGCGGAAACCACTACGCCAGAGCCAAAGACCTTCCCCATGAACGTATCTGATGCTATTTTGCTGACCAAAGAAGACATGCTGAAGGCGATCGCTGATCCTGGCATTGTCAAACTGGATGTGCGTGATTTCGACGAATGGCAGGGTGATAGCTCCTCGCCCTATGGGGTTGATTTCTGCCCCCGTAAGGGGCGCATTCCTGGCGCAGTGTGGATCGAGTGGTATCGGATGATGGAGCCTGGTGCCGAGATCCCCACGTTTAAATCCACTGATGAAATCCTCAAGGTCTGTGATGAAGTGGGCATTTCCCCCGATATGCCCGTATATGTCTATTGCTTTAAAGGATCGCGGGCGGCGAATACGTTGATCGCGCTGAAGCAGGCTGGCTTTAAGGATGTGCGTAATTATTTTAGTTCTTGGAATGAATGGTCACGCGATCCAGAATTGCCGATCGAGGAGGGCGCTCCCGATCCCCAGAAGATGGCTGCCAAGGTCTAGGGCTAATCGCTCAATTCAAATTTAGGATTTAACTTAATTTAAAACTTCAAAAACTAAGTGGAGGTGGTGCGATCGCAAGATTTGCCGCCTCTATTTTCTTGTTTGAGCGATCGTTGCTTATGCCAATTCCTAGTTTTGATTTTCTGATTGTGCTACCAATTCAGCTAAGTGTTTCATGATTTGTAAAACTTCTTCTAGATCACGATCTTGACCCAGGACAAACTGCTTCGATCGAGCATAGCAAGGTACATTGCGAAACACCAGTTTCAAAAATACAAAATCTTTGCCGTTGGTTACCAGGCTATACAAGGTGGGAAACGATCGCGCTACTTTCAACCAATACGCCAATAGCTGCGAAATCCCCATCTCGATCGAGAATTCAGCATGATTAGTTTCGATCGCCAGCACCCAGATTTTATGATTGAATCCCAGAACATCAAATCGTGCATTGGCTGCTGCATTTGCATCGCTTGTCTTAGTTCTAAAGGCTTCTTCTTCCCAGACTACAAATGGTTGCAGATAAAGCCCTGCTAAATCCAGTAAGGGTGCAAGAGTTGCTAACTTAACAGTGCTTTCTAAGACCGATCGCTGCTCTAAATTAGCCATAACTGCTTGCACGCGCTGCAATCGTTCTTTCTCATCATTGGAGAGGATTGGTAAGTCTTGCTGCCACTCGGAGAAAAAGGCCGGATCCTCAACCAAATTAAGATTGAATTGCTCCTGCAAGTCGTAGAGGGTAATTTTTTCTGCGGCGATCGGTTTTACCATGTCTCACCAACGCTTATGCATTTTATATTTATTTTAATTGTACAGTAATTCCTTGCTCAATCTCTGGTTTAAATGACTATCAAACTTCGCTCCCATTGAGAAACCACGGTGCGAGCACCTAAATTACAATCCAAATAGTTATAACCTTGAGAAAGTAACAAAAGATTAGCTAGCAAAAAGTCAATGGCCAAGATCGCATACTTCGATTGTGCAGCCGGGATCGCCGGAGACATGTGTTTAGGGGCATTAGTTAGTGCAGGCGTACCGATCGATTATTTAAACGAAATTGTCCAGCGCTTAGGCTTAGCCGCCGAAGTTAAGATCTGGGGCGAGAAAGTCTTAAAGTGTGGTCAGGAAGCCACCAAAGTCTATGTAGAAATTACTGGGCATGGCCATGATGATCCGGGTACTTTCAGGCATGGGCAGGATCAAGCAGCAGCGCAGGTTAACCATAAACATCGCCACCTGGCTGACATTGAAAAAATTATTAAAGCCGCCAACCTGAGCGATCGCACCGCCCAATGGAGTCTGTCCGTATTCCGCAATTTAGCTAATGCCGAAGCTGCTGTGCATGGCGTTACTCCAGAACAAGTCCATTTCCACGAAGTCGGCGCACTGGATGCGATCGGTGATATTGTCTGTACCTGTGCCGCGATCGATTGGCTAGGAGTTAACCAGATTTATTGTTCTGCCCTGCCCACTGGCGGTGGTTATGTGAATTGCGATCATGGCCGGATGCCTGTTCCCGCCCCCGCTACGCTGAAATTATGGGAAATGCATCAAGTGCCTGTGTTCAGTAATGGCATTAATAAAGAATTAGTAACCCCCACTGGGGCAGCGATCGCCGTGACCCTGTGCGATCGATTTGGCCAACCACCAGCAATGCAACTCACCAGGGTTGGGATTGGTGCTGGTTCCCGCGATCTGGATATTCCCAATATTGTGCGGCTCTGGTTAGGGGAAACTAATCCTGATTCTAATCCTATAAATCCAAATACTTCACTAGAACAAGCAAAAAAAAACTTGATTCCACCACCAGCAGAAACAGACAAACCGAATTAATTACAATCCTGGAAACCCAGATCGATGATCTCAGCCCCCAGGTGATCGCCTATGTGATGGAGCGATTATTAGCGGTTGGGGCGTTGGATGTTTTCACCCAATCGATCGGCATGAAAAAGTCCCGTTCTGGTCTGTTGCTAACGGTGCTTTGTCAGCTTAAAGATGTGCCAGCCTGTGAAGATATTTTGTTTGCGGAAACCACCACCCTCGGTATTCGCCGCCGTTTGCAAGAGCGGGTAATCCTGGCCAGGGAAATTCACTGGGTTGAGACTAAATATGGCAAGGCGCGAGTAAAGATTGCCTGGCGCGATCGCGCGATCACTGTGCAACCAGAATATGCCGATTGTGCTGAATTAGCTCAAGCCAACCAAGTAACACTGCTAGAAATACAAAAAGCGGTGCATGAAGCCGGAATCCAGCTCTTACACCACCTTAAACATGATTAATATAATTGTCTCAATGCTTGATCAAGCAACTATTAGGCCAGCAGTTAAAGATAACGTCGTTCTAGATGATAGTTAGCTCTAGCGCGATCGATATTTCTGATTGCTGTTTGGCTGGCGCGATCGCTAAGATCGTTTTGGTCAATGCAATTGCTGTTAGAGGCAGGGTCACGATCGCCAAAATGTCGATTGGGCTCAAAACTCTGATGGGAATTAAAATCAGAGCGATCGCTAACATTTTCGGACGACCTGCGCGGGGCGCATACAAACCCCAGGAATGTGCTGAAGAGTGACATGATGTTTAGCTTCTAATTGAAGTGGTGATGATGGTGAATGTAGAGAAGTTGGGCGATCAGAGGCGATCGCGCCCAGGTTGGCCTCGGAGCCAATCATCATTCCGAACTTACAGCGATTAGTATTAATAAACATCATGGTTCAATCCTCCCCTTTTTTTGGGTTTCTTTCTAGGCCATTGATGAGCATAACCAAAAGATTTGGCAGCTTGCCTCATCCGTTTGCCTCATCCAGTTGGGTGAGTGAAGAAATTAAACTTTGGCTAAAGCTTAAATATCCTGCCATAAATCAGGTATTGCCAGATCCAAAGGGCAAAATGCTGGCAAGAAAGAATACAAATAAATACATAACGGATTCCAATTTAACCAATCGCTGGATCGCCGCCTCATCCCGTCATTCCATAAAGCCAATCATTAACTACCCGCTGGCTCAATCCGCAGCAATTGCCCATTATCAGCATCAGTGAGCACATATAGCAATCCATCGGCTCCTTGACGTACATCCCTTACCCGCTGGCCGATCGGGATTGATTCTTGATTAATTGCCTTGCCAGATTCATCTAGCTCAATTCGGCGAATGTCCTGAGAAACCAGCCCACCAGCAAATAATTGGCCGTCCCACTGGGGAAAGCGATCGCCACGATAGAAAGCCAAGCCAGATGGAGCGATCGATGGAGTCCAGATCACCACCGGATCAATCATTCCAGGTAACGAAGTTTCTGGGGAAATTAGCCCCCCTGAATATTCCCGGCTGTGGGTAGCCACTGGCCAACCATGATTCTCGCCACCAGTAATTAGATTCAGTTCATCGCCACCACGGGAACCATGCTCAGTTGCCCAGACCTGATTAGTCAGCGGATCGATAGTCATGCCCTGGATATTACGGTGGCCATAACTCCAAACCGCTGGTTCGGCGGCAGGATCGTTAGCAAAGGGATTATCAGCCGGAATCGAGCCATCGTCATTGATTCGCACCACCTTGCCAAAATGGCTACCCACATTCTGAGCTTGCTGGCGGATCAGTTCACCACCCAAACGAATCGGCGGGTTACCACCATCACCGATCGAGGCCAGCAATGTGCCATCGGGGAGCCAGGTGAGACGGGAGCCAAAATGCTGTCCTCTGGGCTTGGCTTGCGAGACCTCAAAAATCACTTCCACATTCTGGAGTGCATTACCATCAAGAGTGGCGCGGGCAATGCGGGTACGATTAGCATTGATCGTGCCGTGGGAATAGGTCAGATAAACCAGGCGATTGGTCGCAAAGTTGGGATGCACTGCCACATCCATCAGGCCACCTTGATTAGCAGCCAGCAAATCGGGCACCCCCGCGATCGGCGTTGGTTCTAGCACCCCATTCCGAATAATTCGCAATCGTCCTGGCCGCTCTGTAACTAAAATTTCACCATTTGGCAACCAGGCCATACCCCAGGGATGCTCCAAACCAGAGACGATCGAGTTGATCTCAAAACCATTACTGCTAGCTTCACTCTTGACTCCCGCCGTAGTTGGATTAGCTGGGTCAGTTGAGACTGTTGATTCGGCGGTATCCACTGCGGTTTGAGTTTCTTCCGTTGGAGCAGAACTAACTGAATTCACTGGATTGGACTCTGCCTGATTGCTGGCACAGCTTGCTGCACCCACAAGCACGATCGTGCCCCCCACCATAGCGGCCAGATAAGCGTTCATTTTTTTCAAGGTTGCGATCATTGAATTATTAAGAATGAAGAGTTTAAAAATGAAGGGGACAAACGGGCCAACAAAGCAAATCGCTGAGGTTGTAATAGGGTTCTCAGACAATCGCCAGTAGCAAAAGAGTTAGAGACGACAAAGACGACAAAGATGCGATCGAAAGAAACCAGGTAGAGCTAGAAAAAACTATCTTAAGCTTAATCTTAATTCTAGAATATTGCGCTTGTGCGCTTTGTGGCTGCTCTTCGATCGCTAGAATGAAAGCTTAGCCCAGCCTAGTGTTTACAACAGACATAAAAAAGTAGGCCAGATGTGGTAGTAATTGTCCCTAATCAAGGTAGGCTAGATAGACTTATTTGACTAGATTATTTATTTTAGTTGAATTAATTACTAGAGCTGTTGCAAACGCCTGATCGTGGGACTGAAGGGTTGCGATTTTAACCGTATTTGTTTGCCCTCTTATGGGAATTTTGCGCAAATAGTCTTTAGTAAAAAAGTAGATATTGCTTAAGCCTGGTCAAAACTTAAAAACGATATCAAGCTTCGGTCGTATATGTTGAGGTGATTAAGGTATGGGGTCAACTGAGCAATTGCCAGTAGCGATTATTGGCGCATCTGGTTATGGTGGCGTGCAGCTAGCCCGATTGCTGGTGGAGCACCCATTGGTGGAAATTGCCTATATGGGTGGTAGTGGCAGCGCAGGCAGTGGGTTTGGCGATCTCTATCCCCATTTGGCTCATAGCATTGACATCACGATCGAAAATGCTGAACCCGAAGCGATCGCCGATCGCGCCAAGATTGTATTTCTATCATTACCCAATGGCCTGGCTTGTAAACTTGCCCCCAAATTGTTGGCCAAGGGCTGCAAAGTCTTGGATCTATCTGCCGACTATCGGTTTCGGGATTTGCAAACCTACACCGATTGGTACAAAACCGAGCGGGATGATCTGGATGTGGCTGCCAGTGCTGTGTATGGCCTACCAGAAATTTACCGCGATCGGATCGCTGAAACAAATCTAGTTGGTTGTCCTGGCTGCTATCCCACCGCTACCTTGCTGGCCTTGCAACCATTATTAAAACAGGGCTTAATTGACTTGCGATCGATCGTGATTGATGCCAAGTCGGGCACTTCTGGTGGCGGCAGACAACCCAAAACTAATATGCTGCTGGCGGAAGCATCGGCTTCGGTTTGTGCCTATGGAATTGGCAAACACCGCCACACCCCAGAAATCGAACAAATTTGCTCCGATCTGGCTGGCCAGGAAGTATTGGTGCAATTCACTCCCCACCTGATGCCAATGGTGCGCGGCATTCTGTCTACGGTCTATGCAAATATGCGTGATCCTGGTCTGACTAAGGATGATGTGCTGACGATCTATAAATCCTTCTACCGCTCCTCGGAATGGGTGAAGGTCTTGCCCAGCGGTATTTATCCCCAAACCAAGTGGGCTTGTGGCACTAATCTTTGTTACATCGGCCTAGAAGTAGATTCGCGCACCGGGCGGGTAATTGTCACTTCGGCGATCGATAATCTGATGAAAGGTCAGGCAGCGCAAGCGGTGCAATCAATGAATATTATGATGGGTTGGCCGGAAACTACTGGTTTACCAAAACTGGCTTTTTATCCTTAGTCTCTCGATCTATGTCTAATCGGCTCAAAGCCCTTTTATATTACGTTTTAACCCGATTGCTCCTTGCACCATTGATGTTGTGGACGATCGCCAGCCTGGTGTTTTTATTAATGCGGGCTACCCCAGGTGATCCCGTCGATGCGATCCTGGGGCCTCGCGCCCCTACGGCAGTTAAGGATGCATTGCGCGAACAATTGGGGCTTTCCGGTAGCCTGTGGGATCAATATCTCCACTACCTCAATAATTTAATTCACTTTGACCTGGGCACCTCCCTGACTACCCGTGGCCAAGCCACCTGGGAGATCATTCAATCTTTTTTCCCAGCTACCGCAGAGCTAGCGATCTACAGCATGGTGGTGGCGGCTTCGATCGGTCTGGGGGTGGGTATTCTGGCCGCAGTTAAAGCAGATACAGGCTGGGACTTGGGCGGTCGCTTGTTTGGCATTATTACTTATTCCTTGCCACTGTTCTGGATTGGTATGTTGTTGCAGCTTACTTTGTCGGTGCAACTGGGCTGGTTCCCGATCGGTACGCGCTTCCCAGCCACCCTGCCGCCACCAGATGCAATCACTGGCTTATATACCCTTGATGCGCTGCTACAGGGGAACTGGCACCAATTTATCACCAGTTGTCATTATTTGATTTTGCCTGCCTTTAGTCTGGGAATTGTCCTCAGCGGCATTTTTGAACGGATTGTGCGGGTTAGTTTGCAAGAAACATTGCGATCGGACTATGTGGAAGCAGCGATCGCCAGGGGCATAAATAGTCGATCGGTTTTAATTAACCATGCCCTCAAGAATGCCATGATTCCGGTGGTGACAATTCTGGGCTTAACCTTTGCGGCGGTTCTTGGTGGCGCAGTGCTAACCGAGGTTACCTTTTCCTGGCCTGGTTTGGCTAATCGCCTGTTTCGAGCCCTGGTCGGCCGTGATTACCCAGTGGTGCAGGGGATTGTGGTGTTTTTTGCGGCGATCGTGGTCACAATCAGCATTGCGATCGATATTATTAACGCCTGGATCGATCCACGCATTCGTTATTAGCGGCTGGGTTGCCGATCGCCAATGTTGCCCCATCTGCCAGGCTGCAACAGGCTAGGATAAACCCGCTCCAAAAAACTAGCCACCATTGCTGTAAATACCCCTTCCAACAACATCAATGGCATATGCGCCGCCACCAGCACCGACATAATATTAGCCCGCTCCGTAGTGGTATTCGCACCGGCGGGCATCGTGGCAATTAACACCACATACATCAGCGCCACCGCCAGGGCAATGCTACCGAATCCAGCCAAAAAACCAAACCCGCTGGTCACGATCGATCGGGGGAATAGATGCCGCCAGAATCGGGCATGGCGCAATTGAAACACATGATAGAACAGCAAGGTAGGCAGACCCGCGATCGCCGCATTTATGCCCAGCGTAGTCAAACCGCCATGCTGAAAGATCACCGCTTGCAAAAATAACCCCACCAGGAGCGCCGGAAAAGCATAATAGCCCAACGTGATTCCCAGCAGCCCATATAGCAATAAATGCACACTACTGGGGGGTAGCGGAATTTTGATCGACGAAGCAATAAAGAAAGCAGCGGTTAGGAGGGCAGCTTTGGGCACTCCCGCCGAAGGATCGGGTAATTTGTGGATCTGTCGCAGTGAAAACCAGGTGGTAAGCCCAGTAACCGCATAGCTACCCATCCAAGCTGCTGTGGGCAAATAGCCTTCAGAGATGTGCATAGTTAAGCTTGAATAATGGGCAGAACTCAATTATTAAGCATTGTGATCGGGCGATCGGGAACCCACTGATTATTTTAAGCTCTGTTCTTCGGTGGTAAATCTACGCTTAGGCAATCGCATTAATAAATCTGGTTTTACTTTGCCCAGGAAGATCGCCACCAGCGCGGTGAAAACCCCTTCTGCCAGCATCAGTGGAATATGGGCAATTACCAGACTAGATAATAAGCCGTTTATGTCCAACGCAGAGCGATCGCCCACGGCCACAGCCCCCAACAACAGGCCAAATATAAAAATAGTTGTGAGTGCAACGCCCAGAAATCCAGCCGCAAAGCCAAACAGCCCATCCCAAATTTGATTTTTGAGCCGCAATACATATTTAAGCTGAAACAAATGATAGACCAATAAAGCGGGAATCCCGGCAGTCAGGGCATTTAAGCCCAGGGTAGTTAATCCACCATGCTGAAACATGGCCGCCTGGAAAAACAAACCAACTAAGATCGCTGGGAAAGCATAATAACCCAGCATGATCCCCAGCAGGCCATTGAGCAGAGGATTAACACTGGTGGGGGGCAGGGGCAGTTTGAATGAAGAGGCCAGAAAAAATACCGCTGCCAATAAAGCCGCCTTGGGAATATTTGCGGTGGGATCGGGTTCCTTTTCGATTTGGCGCAAAGAATGCCAGGTAAGCAATCCGGTTAGGGCATAGCCTCCAGCCCAGGCTTGAGCGGGTAAATAACCATCGCTGATGTGCATAGTTGCTTATTTCCTCCGCCAGAAAAATAAGGCTGTGCCGACGCAACCCCACAGCACCGAGGCGATCATCACTCCTTTTTGCATGGGCGAGTAGGTGGCGGTTCCACCGGAGGTAGTAGCAACATTACTGGTTTCAGTGGCAACTGGATCAATGGCGATCGCTGGACTAGTCTCTACCTCTGCATCGTTTGCATTAACTGGATCCTGTGTAACTTTAGGCGATTCTTCAAGATCTGAATTACTATCTTTAGCTGGATCAACAACTGGCTCAGGAGCATTTGCAATACTAGCAATCGGGATGATTACTTCCCCCGCATGTCCTACTTGTCGCACTTGCACTTGCCAATCGCCAGGGATCATGGCATCGGGAATAAATAAAAAATCACCCTTTGAATCGGTTTTACCTTGCAGCCAGGGTTCGGTTTGATCATTTGGCGCAAACACATTTACCTGGGCATCAGTCAACGCCACCCCACCATCATCAACGTTGATCATGATCGCGCTGGTGGATTCATATTGAATATTCAGGGCATGGGCGATCGCCTTGCCGGGTTGAAAGATAATTAAGCTTAAACCCAACCAGATCAGGATAAAAGCGATCGGTAGGTTTATTTTCTGGCGCTGCATTGAGGTTCTATTTCTTGCGGGAATAGGTATTTGTCCTAGTCTATCGCAGTCTCAGGCGGCTGGTTGGTTTGACGGGTTGTCAATCTTGGCGAGGATGAGGAATTGGCCACTCATTTTAATTTCTGATACTTTATTGAAATTTTAACTCTTGCCGGACTAGGTATTCATCCTGGTTTATCGTAGTCTTAAAGCATATACTATGGATGCTTATATTTTTAAAGCTGCAAAAGGTTAAATTGCTCCGTGTCTCAGAATAGCGCAAAAAAAACTCAGGAAAATCTTTGCTATCCAAAAGATTTTTTGAATCAGATAATTTGTGGAAATGCTGTATCTGTAATGAAGCATTTGCCTGATAGTTCTATTGACTTAATGGTTACGTCGCCACCATATAATTTAAAAAACTCTACAGGCAATGGGATGAAGGATGGCAGAGGAGGTAAATGGTCGTCTGCTGCGCTCTTAAATGGTTATTCTCACCACAACGATTGTATGCCCCATGATCAATATGTTAGCTGGCAAAGAGAAGTTCTTTCAGAAGCCATGAGAGTTTTATCTGATAATGGAGCCTTTTTCTATAATCATAAGTGGAGAGTTCAGGGTGGGCTCTTACAAGACCGCAATGATATAGTTTCTGGGTTTCCAGTAAGACAAATTATTATATGGAAAAGGTCAGGTGGAATTAACTTTAATCCTGGTTATTTCTTGCCTACTTATGAGGTTATATATTTAATTGCTAAGAAAAAATTCAAACTAGCCCCTAAAGCAAATGCTTTCGGAGATGTGTGGGAGTTCTCTCAAGAGACAAAAAATAGCCACCCTGCCCCATTCCCTGTTGCATTGGTTACTAGGATTATTTCCTCTACAACAGCTCAGATTATTCTAGACCCATTTATTGGTTCTGGTACTACTGCAGTTGCAGCTAAAAATTTAGGTAGAGACTATATTGGGATTGATATATCTCCTGATTACTGTGATTCTGCAAGAGAGAGATTGGCACTCATGGGTATATCTGATTCATCCATAGATTTAAGTAAAGGCTCAAATTTTGATGATGGACAGATTTCTCTCTTTTGATACTAAGCTGCCTTATGGAAATATACACAAAAGCTTCTTTAATTGAAAAGTTAAAAGAAATAAGGTCTATGGGATGGATTCAGTCTCATAGACAGGGCAACGTAGGTGGTATAGGCAATACTCTTGAGGATCTCCTGGGTATCCCAGAAAATAACCTTCCGATACCAAATGCAGCTGAGTGGGAATTAAAGTGTCAAAGAATTAACAATAACTCTGTTACTTCTTCTCTGACTACTCTATTCCACATGGAACCATCACCAAGGGCTTTAAAATTTGTCCCTTCTATTTTCCTGCCAAAATATGGTTGGCCCCACAAGCAAGCTGGAGGCAAATACCCCAGTACAGAAATGAGTTTCAGACAAACTATAAATGCTGTCAATCCAACAGATAGAGGTTTTAAAGTTGTAATTGATAAAGTGGATAGAAAAGTATTAATTTCATTTGACTCTAAATTTGTTTCAGAAAAGCATTCTTTATGGCTAGACTCTGTAGAGCAAAAAATTGGCCTTGGGCAGCTTTCACCACAACCCTATTGGGGTTTTGATGACCTATTTCATAAAGCAGGGACAAAACTACATAACTGTTTTTTTGTGGGTGCGTTACGAAAAAAAGAAAAAACTCTCGAATTTTTTAAATATGACAAAATATTAATGCTTTCTAATTTTTCTTTAGATCGGTTTATCCAATCCATTGAAGAAGGTGATACTTTAGTTGATTTTGATGCTAGAACTGGTCATAACCATGGGACAAAATTTCGATTTAGGCAATCTCGGTTTGAAAAATTGTACTCCCAAGTCCAAGTAATATGAGGTTTTACCATTAGGTATGTATCGCTATGGTATAAGGATCACAAGTAATGCTTAACCCCACCTAGTTTTAGTGATTAGCTATGGCAGATCCGACCCTATTCCAAGGCGCAACCGGCCCCGCAGTCAGAACCCTGCAAGAACTACTGCGCAATCGCCGTTTTTTCCTCAGCTCGATCAATGGCATTTTTGACCAATCCACCCTGGAATCGGTGACCCTGTTCCAACAATCGCGGGGGATGCGAGGAGATGGGGTAGTTGGCCCAAGTACCTGGTCAGCATTGCGAACTGGTAACACTGCTACGCCCACACCCACGCCCAGGCCGCAACCTTCTCCTGTTCCTGGTTTTGAGCCAATCCTGTCGCGGGGGGCATCGGGGCCAGCGGTCACAGAACTGCAAAGATTATTGCTGGCGCGGGGATTCTATCGCAGCACGATCGATGGTGAGTTTGGCTTTGGTACCGAAGCTTCGGTGATGCGGTTTCAAAGCTCGCGGCGGGATTTGACTAACAATGGCATTGTTGATGCCAACACCTGGTCAGCGTTGCGATCGAATATTGGTAACCAAACCAGGCCGATCGATCTGGTGAATGTGTGTAGATATTATGATCCGATTCGTTTCCCCCACCAGACCAATGCGATCCAATGGCTGGAGCGGCAATTAGACCCTAGTGTGCTCGATGGGTTTGCACGGCGGTGGCGCAATCAACGTTAGTGCTTGAATAACTAAAATAAACATAGAAGCGGCATTACCAGGGAATCGACTGGCGATCGCGGAAGAACCCACCACTGGGGCTGCCATCGGCCAGGGTTGCCAACCAAACGATCGTATCTGCTCCTTCCTGCACCGATCGCGCCGCACTAGAACCGCCCATATCCGTGCGTACCCAACCAGGACAAACTGAATTTACCAAAATATTAGTGCCAACTAGCTCGGCGTTAAGAATCCTGGTCACCGCATTAAGCGCAGTTTTGGAAATTCGATAGGAGGCATATTGTCCGCCCATGTCGTCTAGCTGTCCCATCCCCGACGACACATTCACAATCCGGCCATAATTATTCGCCTTCATGAATGGCACTGCCACCTGCGCCATATTCAAAGCGCCCAGGGTATTGGTATTGAGGGTATGGCGAATGATATCTAGATCGGCATTAAAAATAGTGCCACTGTCGGCATCGGGGAAAATACCTGCATTATTGACCAAGACATCCCAATGCCCATAAGTATCACGCACATAGCCAGTTAATTCACTAATGCTCAACGGATTGGTTACATCAAGCTGATGATAATCAACTGGAATACCATCTTCTTTTAACTTGGCAGCTACTGGTTCTCCCTTGAGGCGATCGCGGCTGGTCAGAATCACCTGCAAGCCCTTTTCTACTAATTGAATTCCTGTTTCTAGTCCTAGCCCCTTATAGGAACCAGTAATCACGGCAACACGTTTGGCTTCACTCATATGTTTTTGGTGTGGGTTAGTTTGGCATCTCGATTAAGAGAGCATTTATGTTTAGGGTAGCTGATTCTGCCCACTGCTTACCTAATTACCCATAATTACCCATAATTACCCACATAAACGTAAATTTCCTTTACTGATTGGGCTGCCATTGGAAACCCAACCCTCGATCGGCGCGGTGATTTTCAGCCAATCGCGGTCATTGGCGGTAATAATCAGGGCAGGATAACCAACTGGTTCGACTTCGGTTTGATTTGCCACCACGCCCAGGCGACGCGAATTAAAACCCGGCTCCGATCGCACCACCAAGCCATTGCCTACTGGCGAATCAACCAGCAAACAGGTAACAATATTCAGACTGCGCCGCACTGCGGTACTACTAAAGCGATGCACAAACCGTTGATTTTGCCAGCAACCAAATTCCACCCGCCCGGTGCCAATTTCTTGCAGGGAATTATCTAACCGAAACCAATAATCTACTTCCCCCGACTCCAGGCCAGTATCGCGTTGACAAATGGCCTCAAATTCCATGTAGCCGCCTAGCTCCAGATTAGAAAATCCCGCATCAAAGTCGGCTGCATCACGGCGGGAATCATCAAACCATAGGCTCCAGCCTGGCTCAGCCCTGGGCGGTACTCCATTGGGGGAGAGCTTGACGTTTTCAGAAGTGCATCTAACCCTGCCCTCGCCAGCATCACAGTTATATTTTTGAGCGAAGGCGGATTTTGGCCTGGTAACGGCGATCGGTGCGATCATGATTACTAGGCAAGCGATCGCAGTGACTTTTAGTAAATGTGGCGATCGTTTGAACAGGAGAAACATTAGCCAAATAGTGTTAATTTGCTTGAGCATAACCGATCGGCCTGCTAATATTGCCGCGCAAGTCAATTTAGCTAAAATAACCTAAATTTAAATAATTAAGGCAAAATTACCGCGATCGCCAAAATATCGGCATAATACATGAGTTGCAGTTGCCAGCATAATTGCTTAAAGCTTAAATTGTTGCCTGTGACCGGGTAAATTTAGCTTGGCGTTAAATCAACCTGGCCATAGCAGATAGCAGCTTGAAACCCGTTAATTCCATATCAACCTGAGATAGCTAAATCATCATGGCACAACTGAAGGTTATTCACGACACCTATCTAAAGCGTAGCGATCGGCAACAGGCTGCCCAGCTACCGGAGAATCAAAAACAATTTGTGTCGGCTGGTAATTCCTTTGTCTTGCACTCCTACGCTGAACCAGACAATGCCCATGTTAAGGTGGCGCTCAAGGATATTGAATTCAAAGGGTTTAACACCTGGTATGCCTATGTGGGGCATGTGGAAATTACGGTATCTGAAACCATTAAGGCTTATCGAGATTTAGCGCTCGATCGGCTTGAACAACTAATGCTAGCCTTGCCGCAGGAATCCCAGGAAGCGGATTATTTTGTGGATAAATATTTGCGGATTTATTCTGGCCTGCCCGATCGCCCTGAAGATGCTCTGCCCTATCGCGGTTTGTATGGTACTAATGCCAGCATGGATGACTATCGCAATGCGGCGGTGTCTCGGCTGAAGCAATTAATTCTAGAATTGCTCAAATATGAAGAAGTTGATGTGGAGGTGGATGCCCAGATTCGCAAGTTGTCGAATTTGCCACCCAAAGCTGCCGAGCATGATCCCTATGTACGTTTGTTTGAGCTGAAAACTGCTGAGCCTGATCCGCTCGATCCCGACCCTGGCGTGGTGATTACTCCCGGTAGTGAATATGTCACAACCGCACAATTACTTACGATCGCTGGCACCAGGGATTTAGTCGATCGCTTCGAGGCACTTACCCCCGGTGTTAATGCCACCCTGGAGCGCTACAACATTACTACCTATCTGCGGATTACCCATTTTCTGGCTCAGGTAATGCATGAAAGTGGTGGGTTTCGTTACTTAAAAGAACTCTGGGGGCCAACGGCGGCTCAAGCTGGTTATGAGGGGCGATCGGACTTGGGCAATACTCAGTCCGGTGATGGATTTCGGTTCCGTGGTCGCGGCTTGATCCAACTCACTGGGCGGTATAACTATCGTCTTTTTTCCAATGATATTGGCGTGGACTTTGTCAGCAATCCCGACCTGGTGGCGCAACCACCCTATGCGGTGCTGGCAGCGGGCTGGTTCTGGGATCGCAATAACATCAATGCCCTGGCTGATATTGATGATGCCTATGCGGTGACGCGCCGGATCAATGGTGGCTTAAATGGAATTAACGATCGCCTAGATTATCTCCACTATGCCAAAATCACGCTTTAAATCACGCCTTAAATCACACTTTGAATAATGCCTGATCGCCATAATTCGTTACTTTGGTTACGATCGATAACTGCATATTGGTCTATTTAGTTTTATTTAGGATGGTGACGGTTTTATTGTTTTATTTTTATTGTTTTATTAAAGCAAGGCCGATCGGTTTAAACCTGACAGATTAAATTTGACGGAGGATTATGCAGCCGTAAAGATTTTTAGGATCGTTGCTGAGCTGATACAGTAAAACCTTTATCCAGTGGAATGGTTTGTCCAGGCTAAATCATTGCCTTGTAGTCTAAACTGGTAGATTACTTCCCAATATTTTCAACATGGGTGATCAATTATGGTTACACCAATGTTTGGTAACAGTCCGCTCAACGAGTAAGCACAACAACACCTAAGCCAATTAAATAGAATTAATGACCAGAGAAGACTTTGAGGTTGGTTCTGCCAAAAGTTTGATTCAAGCGCAAGGAAAAATACCGCAAATAGATGTAATTAGAGGGATCGCCATCATTGGTGTATTTCTCTATCACCTCTATGGGGCAGTGTTTGGCATCGATAATTTTCAGTGGGCGGGGGATTTTAAGGACTACGGCGCAATTCCCAGCAAGTGGTTTGCCGTCTTTTATCCCTATCACTTTGGCTTTTTAGGGGTGCCACTTTTTTTTATATTATCTGGTTTTTGTATTCATTTATCTTTTTTAAAGAAAGAAAAATATAGCCATGAAAAGGGTGGCAAAATCAATCTAGCTACCTATACTAAGCAATTTTTAGTCAAACGCTTGATCCGTATTTATCCGATCTATTTGATCGCATTACTATTATTTATATTTGTAATCCCGATCGCGCCATTGGAACCAGCCCAAAGGTCTCTGCAACTGTGGCTACACATATTCATGGTGCATAATTTTCATCAGGATACTTTCTATGGTGTAAATCCTTCATTCTGGTCGATCGCCGTTGAATTTCAACTCTATTTAATCTATCCTATTTTGCTGTATTTTCGTTCCAAATTTGGAATTGGCAAAACTATTTTTCTAATCACTTTTTTTAGTCTTTCCTATGGTCAAATTGCCTATGCGGCGGATTTGCAAATCCAATCGATCGCCCCCCACAGCTATGTAATCGGTGGTTTGACTATTTTTTCTAAGATGCCATTTATTTTTTGGTGGATTCAATGGGCGGCGGGGGCATTTCTGGCTGAAAGTATGTTTAAGGGCAAAACCATATTTGAGCCTAATGCTAGACAAATCGGTCTAATTATGATTACGTCGCTGATTAGTTCGCAATACAATCCAGCGTATGTCTTCCATATATTTGTATTTGTATTGTTATCAATTATCTGGATTCAAAACTACACATTGATCAAAAGAAAAATCAACCAAATTGAAATAGTTTTGGCCAACATTGGTGTGGTTTCTTATTCATTTTATTTGGTGCATCAGCCGCTCTTAATTCATTTTCCAAACTGGATTTCCAAGTTACCAAAGCTCCAGTTCAACTATCTCCAAAATCCATTTTTATCCTGCACTCTAATTGGCTTGTTGTTGTTTATCCCAATATATTTAATCAGCTTAGCGTTGCTCCACAGGATCGAAGTGCCAACCTATAGGCTAGCCATAAAATTAAGTGATAAGCTGAAACGGTAAATTTTTGCCTCAGTTTTGATACAGGTTTTGGATTCAAGATGGGGCGATCGTTCTGGTTATCTGGTTAAGGCAATGATTAGCTGTAGTAGTTGTGGCTATGCAAATCCGGCGGGGCATAATTTTTGTCAGAATTGCGGCAGTAGGCTGGCAGAAGTTGCGGCGAAGATTGATCCTCCGCCAACGGTGAGCCCTAATGAAACTGTTGGCAATAAAACTATTGGTAAAAATATAAAGGGAGTTAGTGATGATGACTCCAACGATAGTAGTGAAGGCATATCCACAAGCCAAGCCGAGCTAAATCAACAGGCAGAGGCGAATTTGCCAGCACTGAGCCAATCGATTGAATTAGATCATGATGCTGGTTCTGATCAAAATCAAAATAGAGATGTTGATCTAGAGCAAAAGGCTCAAGCAGAATCAGAGGATCAACCAGACAGTGAACTAAAGCCTAATGCGATCGCTACTACGGTGCAAATTCTGCGCCAACCCAAAACAGACGAAGAAGGCGATCGCTCTGAAGTTTCTGGTAACGTGGATGCTCAACCAACGCAGCAATCTAGCCCCGCACCGATCGCGCCAGATCTTGATAGTGAACTTGAGTTGACAGGTGATTCAGGTGATGTTGTAGAGCAAGCAGAGCCGGTTCAGGCAAAAAATATCAATCTGGAGCAAGCTGATGCTGACCTAGATATTGATCCAGATATAGAGATACCAAATATAGAGATACCTACCGAACCAGATCAAGAGGCTCGGTCGGAGTTAGCTCCATCTTCGGATCAAACACCCGATCAAATGCTCGATCCTGATCAAGTGCCAACCCTGGAAATTGAGAATTTGTCACCAGCGGCAGCGATCGAAGGCGATCGACCAGAACCGGAAAATCTAAATCTAGAGAATCAAGATCAACCAAGCAATCAAGAGCTTAGCCTCGATCCAGAAGCTGATCTTATGGCACAAGCGGAACTAGAAAACCCGATCGATCCATTGCCACCCACCCATCCCGATCGCCAGATTGAGCCCTCTATCCATGAGCAAGCTCTAGATCAGTCTGAAGAAGCTGATCAGATCGACAATTTGGATGAAAATCAAGTCCCCACCATAACTGGGCTTGTTTCCACAGAACCAGATACCTCAGATCAGCCAGATAAACTCACTCCAGACTACTGCCTGAGTGAACTTCAATCCGCTGGGTTGAGTGATGTGGGGGCTCAGCGAGAGCATAACGAAGATGCATTCTGGGCAAAAAGCCAAGCGATCGCCACCGAGAGTGATCACAAGGGCTTAATTCAAGCGATCCAGGGGGTATTTATCCTCTGTGATGGTATGGGTGGGCATGAATCCGGCGAAGTGGCTAGTCGTACTGCAATTGATAGCATTGCCGAAGGATTTACGCCTTTCTGGCAGGAAGATAGCATCCCCGGTGAGCAAACCCTTGCTGATATTATTACTGCCGCCAATCAAGCTATTTTTAGCCTGAATGAGCTGGAGCAAAGACGCTCGGCCGCCAGAATGGGAACAACTGTGGTGGTATTAGCGGTCTATGATACGACCGTGGCGATCGCCCATGTGGGAGACAGTCGCATCTACAAAATTACGGCCAGTGAACTAAATCAAATTACTCAAGATCATGAAGTGGCTAATCAATTGATCGCCCAGGGGGTAGCAGAGGATATGGCCAAGGCCAGACCTGATGCCCATCAACTTACCCAAGCCCTGGGTCCCAGAGCGAATGCCCAGATTAATCCAACCGTGCAATTTTTAGAGCTAGAGCAAGATACCTTGTTTCTGCTTTGTTCCGATGGGTTGAGCGATAATGAAGTAGTTGAACAATATTGGCGATCGCATTTGTTGCCGCTGCTTGAGCCTGGGGCTGACCTCAAAAATGGTGTTACCAATTTGATTAACCTGGGTAATAAGCTGAATGGTCATGATAATTTGAGCGCGATCGTAGTTAGATGCAGAGTTGGATCGATCACAAATTAAGTCTCACCGCCTATTTTCAACCTATGCTCTCTGTTCATCTCTGGCGATCGGCAAAAACACCCTCACTAAAAGTAGGGCGACGAAGTGGCCAGCTACAAAAAACACGCCAAATTGTGAAGAGTTGGAATTTCGCCGATCGTAACGTGATCAAAATTGGTCGTGCCGCCGACAACGATGTGATTCTGGCTCATCCGGCCGTATCTCGATATCATGCTGAGCTCAGCCACGACAATGAGGCCAATGGTTGGCGTTATCGGAACCTGGGCGTAAATCATACCTACTGGCAAGATCAAAAAGTCGATCGTCTGGTGGTAAGCGATCACATCGAGCTGCGCCTAGCTCACAATGGACCAATGCTTGAGTTTCAGGTGGAATCTGCACCAGAGCGACCAGAAATCTGCCTGCATGAGAACAATGAGCCACAGGACTTGTTTTGTAAGCATTGCGGTACACCGTTGCAGATGCTACGTGAGATTAATCAATATCAAGTGCTACAAACCCTGGGACAAGGGGGGATGGGAACCACCTATCAAGTATGGAGTCCAGATCGTGGCTTGCAGGTACTCAAGGAAATGAACGCCGATTTGATTCGTAATACTAAGGCGATCGAACTGTTTGAGCGGGAAGCAAATATACTCAAACGATTGCGACATCGGGGGATTCCGCGCTTCTATGACTTCTTTGCGATCGACAATAAGAAGTATTTAGTCATGTCCGTAATTCATGGCCAAGATTTGGAACAATTGA
This sequence comes from Pseudanabaena sp. PCC 7367, assembly GCF_000317065.1. Taxonomy (GTDB): domain Bacteria; phylum Cyanobacteriota; class Cyanobacteriia; order Pseudanabaenales; family Pseudanabaenaceae; genus Thalassoporum; species Thalassoporum mexicanum. The sequence goes on along the minus strand of NC_019701.1, from coordinate 4,457,575 downwards.
TCAAAGTTAATGACTCAGTTTCACCCACTCAGGCGATTACCTGGATGATTCAGCTCTGCGATATTTTGAGCTACTTGCATAATCAAGTACCACCAATTATTCACCGCGATGTGAAGCCTGCAAATTTAATTGTGCGCAGTGTGGATCAATCTTTGGTGCTGGTGGACTTTGGCGCAGTGAAAGAGATTAGCGTTCATACTGGCACGATGATTGGTGCACCCAGTTACACAGCGCCCGAACAGGCCAGAGGTAGACCAGTGATCCAATCGGATTTGTATGCGATCGCGCCTACCCTGGTTTATTTGCTCACGGGCGATGATCCAGCCTTTTATCTGGAAGATCGCGGCGATGGTAGTCGCATGTATATTGATCACCTACTCAACCTACCGCTGGGACTGGCTGACTTGGTAGCCAAGTTGAGTGCGCCGATCCCTGGCGATCGCTATCAAAATGCAAAACAGGTAGCAGAGGCGTTGAAGGTATGTTTAAGTTTCGATCGGCAGTTCTAAATCATGTCTAAATCATGGACGCAATTCCCGATTAACAATGGCTAGAATGTATATCTATGCTTTGTTGTGTGAATATACTGGCACAAAAAACAATCGGGTAAATTATTGAATGCTATGGCACTCTTATATTTATCTGTAAAAACAACTCACAGTTAATTACAAATTTTCTGAACAACTTTAAATTTAATAGCTTAAAATTGTTAAGGTGGGTAAACGGGCAGGAACAAGCTTGAAACAAAACTTCACTCCTAGCTCCCATTGCGCTAAAAGTTAGGCCGATTAAGGTCTGCTCTTAACCATTTGTTAAACGGGATTCCCTTGATTCTCAAGCTTACTGGATTGCAGTTTAGGCGAAAAATAAGTGAAGAAGCCGAATTTATGTCTGTTGCATTTAAATTTGGTTAATGTCAAAACAAGCTGGAACAGAGATTTACGAGCGATTGTAAAACAACGATTTAAAAACATAGTGCGAAAGGGAAAAACACCAAAAAACACTGGTTCGATCGATTTACAGCATAAATTCTGATCTGTTCATCACTGTGATAGCAAAGAGTGATGGTAAATATAGGCTTAAACTAATGATAACCAGGTTAAAGATAAGCATTTGACAGCAGGCTGATTAAGGATTTACATGTAATTGCAATTAGGCCAAAAAATGACCAAATATCCCAGCATATGACCACTGGCTATGTCCTTTGGCTAGCTAACTTAGCTCCACAGACAGAAGACATGATCTAAAATCTGAGTGACTATCAAAAAGGTGTGTTGAGCTGCCAGGATTCGATCCCATGTCTCAGGTGCGCGTTCCTGAGGCGTTTCAGAATGAGAATAAGTATAAATATTGTATTACGTTAATAATTAAATCTAAGAACCTAAAAATGACCACTAGTTATCGTCAATCTAAGTTCATCAACCCAGACCAAGATCCCAATCGTGATCTAACCAGCTTTACGGCTAAAGAGAATGGAAGTGTTGGTAAGCCAATTTCCAAAGTAATCCGGGAACGGCTCAAGTCCCTTGGCGTGAAGTATTTTGCCAATGACAGCATTGCTGAATATATTAGCGATGGTGAAAGAGAAGAGTTAAAGCTGGAGATCGAGGATAAGCTGCAAGGGTTGTTTGATGCGCTAGTAATTGACACTGATAACGATCACAATACCCATGAGACTGCCTTTCGGATGGCAAAAATGTACGTGGATGAGGTATTCAAGGGTCGCTATCACCCGATGCCGAAGGTAACGGATTTCCCCAATGCCAAAGCACTCGACGAGATTTATGTATTAGGCCCGATCTCAGTGCGTTCCGCTTGCTCCCATCACTTTGTGCCAATTATTGGCCATGCCTGGTTGGGGATTGTGCCTAGCGATCGGGTAATAGGTATTTCCAAGTTCAATCGGATTGTGGATTGGGTGCTCAGCCGTCCCCACATTCAAGAAGAAGCGGCGGTGATGGTGGCCGATACGATCGAAAGATTGATTCAGCCCCGTGGTTTGGCCTTTGTAATCAAGGCACAACATATGTGCATGAGCTGGCGCGGCGTAAAAGAGCCGGAAACCCAGATGACCAACTCGATCGTGCGCGGCACCTTCCGCGAAGACCCAACTGCTAAGAAGGAATTCTTTGATCTTATTCGCGGTCATGGCTTTTAATGGTTAGTGGTTGGCAATTTCCTGCAACTAATTAACTTGCCCAGAGATCCTGGATATTCTGAATATTTTGTATGAATAAATGGCTCACCTTACTGCTCTGTGCAGTTTTGACCCTGACGATCGCCATTGCCGGTCCTGCTAGCGCTAGTTTGCAAGACGACCATTATGATGGCAACATATTTGCTCTCTATGGCGGTAATGGTTCGTTAGTGCCACCCCGATCGAATTTAGCTCAATCATTGCGGATCGATCGCCCTGCGATGCTGGTTTTCTATCTTGATGACAGCTCTGATTGTAAGCTCTATACCCCGGTTATTAATCAGGTGCAGGCTTTCTATGGTCGGGCGATCACGATTATTCCGGTGGCAGTAGATAGCTTGAACTTAGATCGTGATAACTATGCGCCTACCGATGAGGCAAACTACTATCGTGGGCTGGTGCCGCAGACTGTTTTGATTGCTGGTAATGGCGATGTGTTGTTAGATCAAGCGGGGATTTTAGCCTACGATGCGATCGACCAACCTCTGCGCCAGTATTTTGATCTGCCAGCACCATCTCCTGATGATCCGCAATTCCGTAATCCCTATGAAACTCAGATCAATGAGTTTAATCCTTAATTTTTTTGGTTGGCTTTGGGCTTAAGGCTAGGGCTGTGAGTCAAGCCATCATCACCCACAATCTAAGTTAGGGGTTTTGGGTTAGGAACTAGGCGATCGGGTTAGCAACTTTTAGCTAGCTTGATTAGCTCTACCTGAAATTTGATTTTAAGATTACTGCTGGTCTGTTCTTTCGTTTGACGATGTGTAGATTAATCATAGTCAGCTATGCAAAGTGATCCTGGAAGCGAAGATAAAGTAAATGATCATGATCGTCAGGCAAATGATGCGATCGAGACGATCTTACCCCCAGATCAGCAAGATCAAGGTGCTGAGGCGGTAGAAATTGACTGCCATATTTCTGAGCAAGATCATGCCCTTGGCGTTAAGGGAGTCAATCGAGCCCTAGCCACCTGTGCCCAAAAGCTGCACATTGACACGATTCAAAGACATATTTTTCTTTGCGCCGACCAAACCAAGCCCAAGTGCTGCCAGAAGGAAGTAGGTTTGCAGTCGTGGGATTACCTGAAGCGGCGAATCAATGAATTAAAACTGGGTGTTAAGGTATTTCGCACCAAGGCCAATTGCCTGCGGGTGTGCGATCGTGGTCCGATTATGGTGATTTATCCCGATGGCGTTTGGTATCACTCCGTTACGGAAGCAGCGATCGAGCGGATTTTGCAAGAACATGTGATTGGTGGCCAGGTAGTGCAAGATTTGGCCTTTGTGATCACTAATAGCGACAAGGCGATTTTGCCATTAGCAACCTCAACATCAGAAACAGAAACCTCGTCAACAAAGTCCCCCTCCGGCAAAGATGTGGCAGCTCCTAGCTGAAGATCGCCTTTTCCAACTGACGTAAGGCCACTTCTAATTCATTATTAATTACCGTAAAATCAAACTCATCCGCCGCTTCAACTTCTTCCCTGGCTCTGGCCAAGCGCTTAGCGATCGCTGCTTCTGCATCCTGCTCCCGCCCCCGCAATCGTTGCTCCAAAATTTCCATTGATGGCGGTGCCACAAACACCCGCAGCGCATCGGCATAGTTTTTAGCTATTTGTCTTGCCCCCACTAGCTCAATTTCCAGAATCACGGTCTGCCCCAGGTTAATCCATTCCTCGACCGTATCGCGGGGTGTGCCATAGAGATTGCCAGCATATTCTGCCCATTCTAGAAAATCTCCTGCTTCGATCGCCGCCTCAAATTTTTTACGCGTCCAGAAGAAATAATCACGTCCATCAACTTCACCAGGGCGAGGACGACGGGTGGTGGCTGAGATTGAAAATAGGATCTGACCGGGGTAGCGATCGCTGAGCATTTTCAGCAAAGTCCCCTTGCCCACGCCACTGGGGCCAGAAATGACTACTAATTTACCCCGATTTTTTAACAAGTTATTCGGCGACTGCATCCTTGGCAACTACAAAACGATTAGCAACTGTCTCCGGCTGGATTGCCGACAGGATAACATGACTAGAGTCCATAATTATCACTGCTCTGGTACGACGGCCATAGGTAGCGTCTACCAGTTGCCCCCGCTCACGGGCATCGGAAATGATGCGCTTAATCGGTGCAGATTCAGGGCTAACGATCGCCACCACCCGACTAGCTGCCACGATGTTGCCAAAGCCAATGTTAATGAGCTTAATATCCATGACTAAATCCTCCTCAATAAGAGGCAAACAATGGCGGATTCAAACGATTTTGGCGCAAATTTGCCCTCTATTATAGCGATTAGTGCTAATCCTATCCGTATTCTAGGACGCTCTAAATGGATTTAGCTGGATAAGTTGGTGTTTTCCCCTGACAGTTGCTCGAATCTGAGCTTGAAGCCAAAGGACAAGATAATGGTCACAAAGACAATGGCGAGAGGAGATCGCAGAGAAATAGCCCTAAACAAAGATGGGCAATCTATGCAAACTAGAACCCATCATCAAAATAATAATTTAACTGGTTGAATAGAGCTAACAATAAAGTCTTGGTCAGAAATCATTGCAGTTCAAGAATTACGTTCCAGGGGCGTTGTTGCATAAAAGAAACGGAGCGGTAGGTTATGGTACGTTTTAACTACCATGAAAAAACCCCCACAATACCGCGTCCGCAACTGGCAAGAGTATAACAAAAGCCTCAAACAGAGAGGAAGTCTAATTTTCTGGATTAGCAAGGAGGCAATAGAGATGTGGCTAGAGCCAGAGCGATCCGGCAACAGAGGCGCATCAAACAGATACAGTGACCAAGCGATTGCGACGATTGCGATGCTCAAGAGCATATATGGATTGGCAGGCAGACAAGTCACCGGTTTGGTCGAATCATTATTTACCCTGATGAACATAGACTTACCGGTGCCAGACCACAGCACAGTTTCAAGACGGATGGGCAAATTAGCGATCGAGTTACCCCATCAAAAGACTCAGGCAGCGAGACATGTGGTGGTTGATAGCACCGGCGTGAAAGTTTACGGAGAGGGAGAGTGGAAAACGCGTCAGCATGGCATAGGTAAGCGTCGCACCTGGCGTAAAATTCATCTGGGCGTAGATGAGTCAAGCGGTGAAATTCTTGCGGCAGCGGTTACCAGCAACCAATATCATGATGGCCAAATTCTACCTGAACTGCTTAATCAGATTGAGGATGAAATTAAGCAAGTATCTGGGGATGGTGCGTATGACCATCGTGACTGTTATGATGCAATCTCTGCTAGACAAGCCCAGTCAGTAATTCCACCACGCAAAAATGCCAAAATTTGGCAACATGGCAATTGTAAAGCACCACCGCATCCGCGTGACCAAAATTTACGGCGCATCCGTAAGGTTGGTCGTGCCAAGTGGAAACGAGAGACTGGCTATCATCGGCGCTCACTGGCAGAGACTACTATGTTTAGATTGAAGACTATTTTTGGCGGTAAGTTACGCTCACGAAATTTTGATAATCAAGCGGTGGAGCTGTTTTTACAGTGCGTGGCTCTTAATCGTATGATGATGCTATGCAAGCCTGATTCTTACCTGGTTGAAGACTAAATTGGAGAATCTTGGCAGGAGTATTGTCCCTTTCTTCGATTCATGCAACAAAGCCCGTTCCAGGTATAAAAACAGCTAACAAAATTCTCAAGCATATACATGGTATCAGTTCCGTATCAGTTCTTCACTCAATCATTAACCTGTCCCAGTGCCAACTCCAACTGCACACAGACTATGCTGGGGTGAGTTGCTGCATCTTTTCTTCGAGGGAGCCCATCAGTGAATCAAAGGGTTTAATAAACTTTTCGATCCCTTCGTCCTCAAGCTGCTTCATTACTTGATTTAGATCGATGCCCAGTTTTTGCACAGTGGCAACTACTTCTTCGGCTTGCTCGACATTAATTTCAATTCGATCTTCAATGTCACAGTGATCAATACAGGCGGCGATCGTTTCCGGGGGCATGGTGTTGACAGTATGATCTCCGACCAGATTATCCACATACATCACATCGCTGTAGGTGGGGTTCTTGGTGCTGGTACTAGCCCACAGCAAGCGCTGCTCATTAGCACCCTTGGCTAGCAGAGCCTGCCAACGATCGCTGGCATAGATGTCCTTATACGTCTGATAAGCAATTTTGGCATTGGCGATCGCCACCTTGCCCATCAAGGAATTGATCGTGGTTTTCTCGGCTTCATCACTAGTTTGTGCTAGCAAGTCCTCTAGTTTTTGGTCTACTAAAACATCAATCCGGCTGAGGAAAAAGCTGGCCACCGAAGTCACCTTGCTGATGTCCTTGCCTTGAGCCACTCTCGATTCCAAGCCCTTGATGTATGCCCAGGCGGATTTTTCATAATCTTCGACCGCAAATAGCAGGGTCACATTAACCGGAATACCCTCAGCCGTAACCCGCTCGATCGCTGGGAAGCCTTCCGCCGTGCCAGGGATCTTAATCATGACATTGGGGCGATCGACTGCCTCCGAAAATCGCAGCGCCTCGGCGATCGTGCCAGTGGTATCACGGGCTAGCTTAGGCGAAACTTCGATCGATACATAGCCATCTTGGCCACCGGAGGCTTCATAAATTGGCTTTAGTAAGTCGGCGGCATCTTGAATGTCTTTAAATGCCAGAGATTCATAGATTTCGTTAGCAGATTTGCCAGCTTTAATTCCAGCTAAAATCGCTTCGTCGTAGACTTCATTACCAGCGATCGCTTTTTGAAAAATTGCTGGATTCGAGGTAATGCCTCTTATGCCTTGATTCTCGATCATTTCGGCTAGCTCGCCCGATTGAATAATCGATCGGCTCAGGTTATCCAGCCATACGCTCTGGCCGTGGTCGCGTAGTTCGAGGAGATGATTAGTTGTCATGATTACTCTACCTGCTTTGCGTTAATAACTGCTTATGTCCCTATGTTAAACGCTGGTTTTGAATAACTAGCTCTGTTTCACATAGTCTTTGTTGTTCAGCTTAAGGTGTAATTTTGAATTTAGTATGAATAGCCAATTAATGTTGATTGAATAACCAGCCAGCAAAGCATTAGTTTCACCTCTGTGATTATTTCGCTGATCATTAGAACTCTTGTGAACGTTAATGATCAAGACAAAAGCATTACGATCGCAGCTAAGATCTGGGCATTTCATCATCCATGGATGAAAATACCGCTACCAAAAATATCAAGCACATGTCTGAATCTTAATTTAACCGATTGCTTGATTATCAAATCATTTTAAACATTTGCAATGCCATTATTTGAGCATTTATTTGAACATTTGAGCGCGGAGTCAATGATTGGATTAGTCATTAAAGGGATGGCGGTATTCAACCTCGATCGCCCCAGCATGGTCATAGCCGTTGCGATTGGTTTTAGGTTGAAAGCCATTAATTTCTTGAGCGATCGAGCGATCGACCTGCCAAGGTGACACAAGTAAAGAATTTGTGGGGTGATGCTTGTAGGTTTCCAGGCCACTTTCTAGATGCCGCAAGATCTCTTCCAAATTGCGCTTAATTCGATCGGCCTGACGCTCTGTGGCTAGATTGCGGTAATAGGCGCGCCGTAGCCAATGTCTGGTGGCAAATACCGCTGCCCTGGCCATGCGCAAGCCATGTTGATAACCCGCCACATATTGACAGCCTACAGCCTGGGAAATATTTGCGCCAATATTATCAGCCGCCACGATCGCCTCTTTGCCTATACTATTCTGCGCCAGCGGTTCCCACTCATTCACCATCCGCCAGACATCATCGGCAACGGTTTCGGAAAGTTTATAGGCCTTAATACTAATAGAATCAATGGTGCGCATATTTGGATCAAGTGTGGATCAAGATTGCCCTATTCGGCCGTAAAGATTTGATATGGTTGAATGTGAATCTATGCTGACTCAGGTGCTAAAGGTACTGATATGGCTGAGGTGCTTTGTTTAGATCGCAAGCATCATGCTAGTTTTGCAAAGGATTCCTCGTCAAGTTATTGCTGGATTAAAGGATTAAATTAAGTTAAACCATTGCTAAGCAAAAATTGCGCTGATTATTCTAATTACTCGGATTATGCCGATGATTCCGATCGTTTGAGCCTTGAGCATCCTAATCACAACGATCGAGGCGATCGCCATGATTACACCGATCGCTCAACCCAAACCATTAACAAAGCCCTGGTCAAGCGGGTACGTGAGCATGTAAACCCGCTTAGTGATAAGTATCGAGAACCAACCCCAGCACCCGATTGGGAGCAAGTTTATGGCGATTGGTCAAAACCCCTCAGCCTGGATATTGGCTGTGGTAAGGGTGGCTATGTGCTGGAGATGGCGAAGCTATACCCCGATCGCAACTGGTTGGGTTTAGAGATCCGCGAACCGTTGGTGCATCGGGCGATCGCCTTAAAGAATAGTCTCATGGACGAGTGCGATCTCAGCAATTTGCATTACCTATTTTGTAATGTAAACGTGACATTACCGAGCCTGTTACCCGCTGGCAAAATCCACCAGGTTTCGATTCTGTTCCCCGATCCCTGGTTCAAGCGTCGCCACAAAAAACGCCGTGTGGTGCAGCCAGAACTAGTCACATCCCTAACTAACTTGCTGGTTCCCGATGCCGAGATCTTGTTGCAATCGGATATTGAAGAGGTGGCGACTTCGATGCGCGAAGTGTTTGAGGCAAATCCTAATTTTGTGAATCAAGCCGGAATCGATAATTTTGCCAGTGCCTCGCTCTATCCTGAGCACGTAATGACGGAGCGGGAGGAATGGACGATCTCTCAGGCTAAACCTGTGTATCGGGCTTATTTAAAGTTCAAGCCAATTAATTGAGCTAGGGAAATTGGGGGAGACTGGATATTTTTTGATCATTAAGCTTGAATATCCTCAAGACAAGCAATCTATATATGTTTTTGCGATCGCCTCGCCTGCTATAGTTTTAGCCATAGCTTTTATCTCTTGCCAGAATCCAAAATATTGCCAGAAATTCGAGATTTTGAGTCCAATTTTAGTGCTAAGGCAAGAAGTTGACTGAGCCCAAACAGGCAAAATGTAAGCAATTTGAAGATTTTAATAATTTAGGTTAATTAAAAATGACCACCCATTTCATCACCGCCGAGATCGACATCAACGAGCAACCGCTCACCGTTGAAAAAATCAACCAAGAACTAGAACAACATGGCGATCCACTGCGGTGGGCAGTCACCAGCGTAGACAAAGAAAAACAAACCGCCCAGGTGGAGGCGGTGGTTACGCGGAGTGATGCGCAAACCAGCGATCGCTAAGCTCAACTTTAAACTTTGCGAAACTTTGCGATCGACTAAATTAATTAATTGAATTAGCTTTGGCCATTAAACCCGCGAGAGCCCCAATTGATTGGCAATATACTTAATTGCCGTGGATACCGCTGGAGCCACGCGATGGTCAAACACAGAAGGGATAATAAAATCTGGGGCTAACTCATCAGCAGTAACCAGAGCCGCGATCGCCTTGGCCGCCTCCACATGCATATCAGTGGTGATATGTTGCACCCTGGCATCAAGCGCACCACGCAGCACGCCGGGAAATGCCAGCACATTATTAATTTGATTGGCATAATCACTCCGCCCCGTGGCCATCACCGCCACATCATCGGCCACCAACTCCGGTTGAATTTCTGGGATCGGATTAGCCATGGCAAACACGATCCGCTTGTCTGCCATCGATCGCACCATTTCCGAGCTAACAATGTTACCAATGCTCAGCCCCAGGAATACATCTGCTCCCCTGAGTGCATCAGCCAAGTTCCCCGTCTCGATGCAGGCAAACTCCATTTTTTCGGCGTTGAGACCGCTGCGATCCTTGCAAATGATGCCGCGTGAGTCACACATCAAGATTCTGGTCGCCCCCGCTTTCTTGAGCAATCTCGCCACCGCTACCCCAGCCGCCCCAGCGCCATTGACCACAATCCGCACCGTTTCGATCGGCTTATCGACAATTTTCAGCGCATTCAGCATTGCCGCCAACACCACGATCGCCGTGCCATGTTGATCATCGTGGAAAACCGGAATATCCAATTCCTTTTGCAGCCTGGATTCGATCTCAAAGCAACGAGGCGCACTAATATCTTCCAGGTTTACGCCACCAAACACAGGCGAAATGCGCTTAACGGTTTCCACAATCTCATCTACATTCTGGGTTGCCAAACAGACTGGAAAGGCATCTAGGCCGGCAAACTCCTTAAATAGCATCGCCTTACCTTCCATTACTGGCATTGCTGCTTCAGGACCAATGTTACCCAAACCCAGCACAGCGCTACCATCAGAAACGATCGCAATTGTGTTGCTTTTGATCGTAAATTCAAATACTTTACTTTTGTCGTCGGCGATCGCCATGCAAACTCGACCCACTCCAGGTGTATAGGCCATCGCCAGGTCGTCTTGCCCCTTGAGTGGCAGGGTCGATTGAATGTGGATTTTGCCACCCTTGTGAATTTCAAATGTGCGATCTTGCACCTGCAGTAACTTAATATCGGGCAGATCTTTAACTACTACGATCAAATTCTCCACATGCTCATTACTAGAGGCATTGACCGTAATTTCACGTACGGTGAACTTACGATTTTGTTCGATCAGATCGATATGGCTGAGGTTGCCACCCTCCGCAGCTAAGGCATTAATTACAGCGGCAAGTTTGCCAGCCGTATTCGGTAGTTCGATTAACATCGATACGCTGTAACTGGGGTTGGGGGTAAGTTTTGACATAGATTAATTCAATAATATTGTGGCTTGTTTGTTTGATTGGGTGTGCCAGTAACTAAGGCTACGCATAAATAGCCGATCGGAACTAAATGTGCCACAGCGATCGCCTTGTGCCCAAATAATTCAGGGGCGATCGGTTTCGTTTGCAGGTTGCCTCGCAAATTATGGCCTAATAAATATGGCCTAATAAATTAATTATGCAAGGCTTAGGCATCTGGATTAGCGTATTTTTTAACAATTAGTCCCAACCGTGCCAAAGTTTCGGCAGGGGCTTGGCTTAGATCGGTAAAAATGCTAAATTTCAAGGCTGAATGAGCCTCGGATACAGGCGGATTAGCAGCGATCCGCTTCACTACGGCTTTAATTACTTCCTGGGCATTGGCCGAATTACGATGTAAATTTTCAATTACCATGCTGACATTAACGCTTTCTTCCTCCTCGCGCCAGCAATCATAATCGGTGACTAAGGCCAATGTGGCATAGGCGATCTCTGCTTCACGGGCTAGCTTCGCTTCGGTTAAATTAGTCATGCCGATCACCGTTGCGCCCCAACTGCGATATAAGTGGGATTCCGCCTTGGTGGAAAATGCTGGCCCTTCCATGCACACATATGTACCACCACGATGCACATTCACCTTTTCCAGTGCTAAGCTTTCCGCCGCCGTGGCCAATTCCGCCGCCAGTGCATTGCAAACCGGATCAGCAAAGCCAACATGGGCAACCACGCCATTGCCAAAATAGGTAGCAGCTCGATTTTTGGTGCGATCGATAAATTGGTCAGGAATTACCATATCTAATGGTTTGGCCGCTTCTTGGAGTGATCCCACTGCTGAAGCCGAAATAATATATTTTACCCCCAAGCTTTTGAGGGCATAAAGATTGGCTTGGTAGGGGATTTCAGAAGGTAAAAAACGATGCGATCGCCCATGCCTTGCTAAAAAGGCAACCCTTGCATCACCCAAACTACCCACAATCAAAGCATCGGAAGGCTGGCCAAAGGGCGTATCGATCGAAACTTCTTGTACATCGGTCAGGGCAGACATACTATACAAACCACTGCCACCAATTACACCGATCGCTGCTGCTGCTGTCATAGAAAATATACTTAGCTAGTTACAATAGATGAGCAGACAAAGAAAATTTGGGTATCGCTATTTACTCTTTTTCTCCTTATCTTTAAGGATTGTCGCTAGGGATTGAGTGTAATTTAACAAACCAAATTTATACTTAATGATCCTGAAATTAACACGAGCAAGCAATGATCGAATTGCTCTCGATGAATTAGCCTTGATCAGTGAATCTGCGGCTACTGAATCTAGCACAGGAGCGTGAAAATCGCCCCACTTCTTCTGTCTGCGGTTCATTCTAGGGCGTTCAGCGATCGTTGATTTGAAGCCTTCATTGGCTCCTTGCCCCAACCGCTGTTGCCCTGATTGGCTCTGTTTCACAAATAAAGTCTGATAAAAATATTGCCTTGGGCTTAATCTGCTCCAGATGAAAAAACAAGGCTCTACATGGGTAAGCTAAACTAGGTATAGCAATCGAATCATGTAGGCTTACATAATATTAGCTAGTGATAAGCACGATAATAGCCATTTTGACTGCCCCTAAACAACTTACGTTCAAGGGGATTTTGGCATAGGGCTATTACTTCTATTGTTTATTAATACTTATGCTTAATTTATGCTTAATGCCGATCGCTGGTGACCTCGAATCAATCGAGATCAATAGTTTTAGTCAAGGTAACATTAGCTTTAAGTTAGATCGTAATCTGGATTACCTTATGGTTAGCAGTATTAGACTAGCTTATTTAGGATGTGTACCTTAGAATCTAATGGTTGCTGATTTGCTCAAAGGGCATTCCCCCGATTCGCCTTTGGTTAAGACTGATTTAGGGCTGGCACCCAATTCACGAACCATTGTGACCGATAGGACTACAGTGAACTTAGGAATTCCTAGCTTGGGGCTTCTGCGTCGCAGTTGGTCTTATATACCCAAATATCCTTACCTGTGATGGGCTGCTATACTAATTTACTTGAATAACTTAAGCAAAACTAGATAATGGGATGCACTTTACGCTGAACTAAGCATATAACTATATAGTCGCAAACGCGATCATGAAGTGCTACTCTTTTGCGAATTTTTAGGAGATCGTAGATGACTGCCGATACACAGGCTGATGTTAGCCAAATTAGAGCCGCGAAAATGACATCACCCTACCGCACAACCATAGATATTAGTGATGAGGCGCTGGAACAGTTTCATCGGTGGACAGGCTATAACACTCATGACGATATGAGTAGCAACACCAGATTCCAGATGCGTGATTTCCACATTGACTTGGGTATGGCTGTCTTGGGATTTGCCGTATTATGCAATTGGAGCATCAAAGCGCGCAAAATAGACTTTAAGGGCAAAACCCACTTGCTCTATGAATTGCGTGGCTCTAGCCCACCTCAGGAAGTACCAATGTACCGGCAAAACTGCTCTGAGGAAATGGCACTGTTTTTGCATAACCGCCTGATCCGCACCCTGGACTTTTTGCGGGTTTGCTCTAAATATTCTGGTGTACCCCATGTGCATGTGATTTGTATCCGCAACTGCTATGTAATGAGTGCAGTATGGCGACCCTATCAAAATAAGCTGTGGATGATTCCGATCGACCAAGTTGAAGGTCTAGCCTTTAGTAACCACGTGATTTAATTCAAGCTGCGATCTGAATCTAAGATCTGAATATAAGATCTAAGCTTAAGTACAGCTAAGTACAGCCAGGTATGGTTGAGCTGTTTAGCAACATGGTTAATTTTTACTTGCACCTGAGCAGATTCAACCCCAGCGTAATTGCCAGCTTGAGGCAGAACGATCGCTAATTAAGCAATTGGCTCTTTAGGCGATCGATTGTTGATCACAATTTGTTAGTAACAAAAAATCAGCGTTTACAAAATATTCCAGAACTCCAGAACTTCAGTCTTAAGTTAAGTAATGCCCAATCGTAATCAATTGGGTTAATTGTTTTATTTATAATCTATATCTGATCTTGCCAGCGCCACATTTAGCAAGATCCCCTGATGCAGTTTAAAATTGACATAATTAACTAATTAACAGTAGCTAGCTTAGATTCATAATCAGCATCATTCAATCATCACGCGTAGTGGATATGGGATTGAACCAGTAAAATCAGCCTCAGCTTACGATCGCCCTGCTTCATTGAATTGATCGGCAGGCTGATGCTTTTCCGGTGTAGCCTGTAATTAGTCACTAAATTAGTGGATTAATGGATCTAATTGATTTAGAAAGTAATGACTTGCTGTCTCAAATTACGATCGGCAAATTAACCAGGGGTTATGAATTTGGCCGATCTGATCCAATTGTGTGGCTTTAACGAATTGCTTGTTTCTAAGCTGCCCCAATCCTAAATCATGGCAATGAACATGGAAAAGCCTGTTAACTCCCTTCTAGCAGAATTAAATCAGCAAGTTAGCCATATTCTAGAGGCGCAGCAGTTTAGCGATCGACTTGATTTATCTGAGTTAGGTGACTCTAACGTAGTACAAGAGTTGGCAGGATCTTTTAACCAGCTTCTGGCCTCGATCGAGCAGAAAGACAAGCAATTGCACCGCTCTGAGCAGTTATTTAAACTTATTTCCCAACATACGGCCGATTTAATTGCAGTCGTTGATGGCGAGGGCAAGCGCATCTATAACAGCCCGTCGTATCAAAGCGTACTGGGATATGCGCCAGAGGAGCTAATTGGCACAGATTCCTATACCCAAATTCACCCTGACGATCGCCACAAGGTGCAACAGATTCTAGATCAATCTTTTGCTAGTGGTGCTGGTGAGGTGCTTGAATACCGGATGCAGCATAAAGATGGGCATTTTATTTGCTTTGAATCTACAGGGATTACCCTCCAGGCGGAAAGTGGTGAGGTGGAATGCCTGGTAGTAGTGGCTCATGATATTTCTAAACGTCGCAAAGCGGAGCGAGCACTCTGGGATCGGGAAGCTTTCTTGCAGATTTTGCTAGATAATGTGCCCCAGGGGATTTTTTGGAAAGATCTAAATTCAGTCTATCGCGGTTGCAACAAAACTTTTGCGGTTTTGGCTGGCTTGGCTGATCCGCAGGAAATCATTGATAAAACTGACTATGACTTACCCTGGGCAGAGGATGCAGCCGAAAATTTCCGGGAGTTGGATCAAAAGATCATCGCATCGGGACAGCCTGAATATCACGTGATTCATTATGTTGTGACAGCTAATCAGCGCGAATCCTGGATCGATACGAACAAACTACCCCTGCGCAATCCAGACGGAGAAATTATTGGGGTAGTGGGTACCTCTGAAGATATTACGGAACGCACCAAAGCTGAGCTGGCGCTGCGGGAAAGTGAACAACGGGGCAGAATCCTGTCTGAATCAGCGTTTGAAGGAATATTAATTCAAAATAAATGTCGCGTTTTATGTGTCAATGGGGCGCTGCTGGAAATGCTGGGCTACCAAACCGATGAAATTGTCGGCATGAACACCCTGAGTCTGATTGCCCCAGAATACCGTGGTGTCTTTTGGCAAGGAATTATTTGGGATCTCGAAAAATTGCATGAGGTAGATGTTTTTAGAAAAGACGGCACCAGATTTACCGCCGAGGTACGCAGTAGGGCGATCCCCTATCAGGGCGAATATGCGCGGGTATTAGCGATCAGAGATATTAGCGATCGCAAGCGGGCAGAACTAGAACTGCAACATGCCAATGCCTATTTGAATGCGGTAATTGATAACCTCGGCGATGGTTTGCTGGTTGCCGATGCGCAAGGGAATGTGGGGCGGACTAACCCGGCCTTGTTGGAAATTTTTGATTTACGCCGTGAGCAAATTGCGGGCAAGGATAGCTGTATTGTTTTCGGAATGGAAATCAATAACCTGGTAACAAAGACCAGAACCGCGATTACGGAAATATTTACAGCCGAGATTCAACGACCCGATGGCAAGATAATTAAGGCCGTGGCCACGGCGATTTGTCAGGCTGCAAAGAGTGGGCATCAGGAAACCTGCATTGGTTCTGTTATTTTGGTGCGTGATATTACCGCCGAGAAAGAAGTTGATCAGATGAAAACCGACTTCATCACTAATGTTTCCCATGAATTGCGTACCCCGCTCACCAAGATCCTAGGGTTTATCAAACTAATCAACAAAAAGCTGGAGGATCATGTTTTTCCCAAGGTTATAGCCACCCCTGCCGTGACTGCTCCAGATCAGCCCGAAAGTAAGGAACAACGAAAGCTAAATCGATCGGTGCAGCAGGTGCGGGACAACCTGGGCATTATTAGCGGCCAGAGCCAACATTTAATGGCAATTATTACCGATGTATTGGATATTGCCCAAATGGAGGCAGGTAAATTAGATTGGCAGATGCAACCACTTGCAATTGAGGCGCTAATTGAGCAAATTATTGCCACCAAGCTAGAGCAAATTCAAGCCAAGGGTTTAGAACTAACTCAAGAGTTTGCACCAGATTTGCCCTTGGTGCATGGCGATCGTGGCCGCCTCATCCAGGTCATGAATAACTTGCTTGCCAATGCAATTAAATTTACTGAGGATGGCAGGATTATTATCAAAGTAACAACCGATGCGGTGGGGCAAAATGTGGTGGTGAGTATAATTGATACGGGTGTGGGGATAAGTTCTAGCGATCGGAATCATTTGTTCTTGAAGTTTAAACAGGTGGGTGATGTACTCACTAATAAACCCCAGGGGACTGGATTAGGGCTATCGATCTCCAAGCAAATCATTAATCATCACGGCGGCAAGATATGGGTTGAAAGCCAGTTAGGACAGGGCAGCACCTTTTCATTCTCGCTGCCGGTGGCCAAAATCTCGAAACCTAGTAAACCTAGTGATTGACTACTAATTGACGACTGCCTGAGCTAGAGCCTTGAGTAAGTGACGGTGGCGATCGCCCTTGGTCACAAATTCAATCTGGCGCTGGTCTGGATTAATGGGATCACTTTGCAGCATAATCCTTAAATAATCGGTTGGCTTAGGATCTAAACGCTCAGCCCATTCGATCGCCACCACCCCCAAAGGAAAATCAATGCCGCGCCAATATTCTTGCACATAAAGACCCGACACCTGCTCTGGCTCTAATCGATAGAGATCCATATGATAGAGTGGCATCCTGGCGGGATTGAGCGCATCTACACAATATTCATCGATCAAGGTAAAAGTTGGGCTGGTAATAGTTTCAACAATCCCCAATCCTTGACCCAAACCTTTTACAAAAGCCGTTTTGCCGCTGCCCAGATTGCCCTCCAACAACAAAACTGTACCCGGCTCAATCAGGGTAGCCAGGGTTTTAGCGATCGCCATAGTGCCGTCTAGGTCTGGGGCAATTAGAGTAAGTTGCGGATCAGACTGAGGTGAGTGGGAATCTAAGGCTGAATCTGACATAACTCAAGTTGACGCTAAGATTAGTTTAGTTATCTGGAACAGCGGGATCGGTAGGCACGGAATCTGGGGCAGGGTTGACCAAGTTATCATTGGGGGGCAAAAAATCACCCACAGTCTCGCCCACATCATTATTATTATCACCAGGGCGATCGCCATCGACAGGCCTGGCTACATTTTCTATTTCTAGATTAATAGGGCGTTTAGCTTTGCGGAAAATAAAATCCTGATAGAGTCGAGATTGCCGCTCTGTAATTGGCTCAGCTAGATCAACAGTTAGTAAAACCCTTGGCCTGAGTTCCGACCAATCAATTTGACTGTTAATTAATTGCCCCTGTGATAGCAGTAGTTCTAACTCTCTAAAACTGGTATATAGTTTTGCTTCCAGATCTGCTTTTTGTCTAACCTGATCAAAATTAAAGCCTCGCACCAGAATAGATCGATTAGAGCCTGAGCTAGATAATTCTGGCCTTTGCACCTCAAAGCTCAGTTCAAATAGCTCGTCCATGGCCTGGGTATAGATTTGTTCAAGTTCCGATCGCTCCGCTGCGGTAACAGGTTTACTAGCATTAATAATCAATTTAAGTTGAGGTGGCTCCGCTTGCCAATCAACTTCTGTTGCCAGAACTTGCGATCGCTCCAGTTCAAAATTAGACGACACAAAACGGGGGAGCTCAGAGGCATAGTTGCTGAGTTGATTGCCACTAATTGCCTCCCAGAAATGATAGGTTGGGATGCTAATCAAGCGTGCCACTGGTTCCCGTTCCACCCGTCGCACCTGGCTAAGCTCTAAGACCAAGCGGAATGGTCTACCCATTTCCTGCTCAATGAAAGTTTCCAAGAGCCTTACCTGTTTTGGTGTGATTTCAACGGCGCTGCTAACGATTAATAGTACCTCCGGTGGATTAGCCAGCCAGTTAACATCACTTTCAATAATTTGCGCGCGTTCAAAGGTGATCGTGCGGTTTTGCAGAGCATTTTGCACACTTTTTTCCAGCCGCGATTGGGTAATCAATTGCAACAGGCTACCCAGCAGGGGGAACAACAATACGGCAGTAGAAGCAGTGGCAAAGGCGATCGCCCGTCTTGCCCGTGACAGTGGGGTGTAGCCAGCCGCCAAAAAAGTGAGCATACAGGACAAAGTAATCCCAAATAAATTGGTGCAAAACAGCAAGGTTGCGCCTTGGCTGAGTTCCCAATCACCCTGAGCCAAACCTAGCCCAATCACACATACAGGTGGCATCAGGGCAACGGCGATCGCAGTACCAGCAACAGCACTGGAAATTTTAGGTTGTACTTTGGCATAGCCACTAATCCCACCAGCCACCACCGCTACACCTAGATCTAACAAAGTAGGGCTGGATCTTGCCCAAACCTCACTACCATAGGTGGGCAAACCGACCGATAAACTAATCAAGCAAGCCAGGGCGATCGCCACAACAATACCAACGATCAGTGCTTTTAATCCCTCACGCAAGAGCTTACCTTCGCCTTCTAGAGCACCAAAGGCAATGCCACGGATTGGCAACATCAACGGGGCAACGATCATTGCACCAATAATTACGGCGGCACTGTTGGAAAGCAGGCCAAAGGTGGCCAGCGCACAGGAACCAAAGATCAAAGCAATATAACCCTGGTCTAGGGTTGACTCGGCTAATAAGTCATTGACCAGTTGCTCGACCATATCTTTGGGAACGCGGCTGCCTGGAGTCTTCTTGGGGCGTACCCGGCGTACCCGATAGCGACGTGGTTTTTTGTACAAGCCCTTTCACCTCCCCTTGTGGAAATATGGAGGAATACAATCAATCGCCAGTCTACTCGATTTTGAGCTTATTTGGTAAATGCCAGACTTAGCAGTTATTGATGGCAATTGCGAGACTCTGCTCTTGAGCTTATGGCCAAAACAAAATTTAAGTTCGCTAACTTAAATCACATTAATAATATCCAAGAAAATCAGGCGAAGCACCTGGTTGTCCTCATTTTGATGTATATGCACAGTAGGCTATTTAAAAGTTAAACAATCGTCTTCAACTGCGATCTTGATCTGGTGTCCTGGTGGAAAAGCACCCTCCAGGATTTTAGTGGCGATCGGGTTTTCGATTTCGCGCTGAATTGCTCGACGCAACGGCCTGGCACCAAACACAGGATCATAGCCAGCTAGGGCAATATAATCCAGGGCTTCTGGTGTGATTACAAAACTGATTTTTTGATCGGCTAAACGCGACTCCAGACGCTGGATTTGCAGATCAGCGATCGACCTGATTTCTGACTTGAGCAAGGCATGGAAAATAATTGTGTCATCGATCCGATTCAGGAATTCGGGGCGAAACCGCTTGCGCAACGCTGTCATCACCAGGGTTTGCATTTCCTCATAGCGATCGTCGTCGCCAGCAACTTCTAAAATATGATCGCTGCCAATATTACTGGTCATAATGATCACAGTATTTTTGCAATCGATCAGCCTGCCCTGGCTATCGGTGATCCGGCCATCATCCAGCACTTGCAGCAAAATATTAAACACATCGGGATGGGCTTTTTCCACCTCATCAAACAGCACCACACAATAGGGATGGCGGCGGACGGCCTCAGAAAATTGCCCCCCTTCTTCATAGCCCACATAACCTGGTGGCGCACCAATTAAACGAGATACCGAGTGCTTCTCCATATATTCAGACATGTCCAGTCGCACGATCGCATCTTCGGTATCAAACAGAAATTGCGCCAGGGCTCTGGCCAGCTCAGTTTTACCAACTCCAGTCGGGCCCAGAAACAAAAACGAGCCGATCGGTCGATTGGGATCTTTCATGCCTGCTCTGGCACGGCGGATCGCCGCTGAGACTGATTCCACTGCCTCCTCTTGGCCAATCACCCGTTCATGGAGGTGTGATTCTAGCTTGAGCAATTTCTGGCGTTCTGATTCTAATAGGCTCTTAACCGGAATCCCCGTCCATTTGGCCACGATCTCAGCAATATCATCTTCGCTGACCTGTTCGCGGAAAAGGCTATAGCCATCGGATCTCGCCTTGCTTAGCTCTAGCTCCGCTTCGTCCAGTTGCTTTTCGAGATCGGTTAACTTGCCATATTTCAGTTCTGCCGCTGAACTGAGGTCATAATCGCGTTCGGCCTGCTCAATTTGCAGCTTAATATGATCGATCTGCTCCTTCAGGTTTTGCAAATTGTCGATCGTTTCCTTTTCGCCCTGCCAACGCTTACTTAATTCCGTTTGCTTAACTTGTAAACTAGTAATCTCTTCATTAATCCGCTCCAAGCGCTCCAGGGTGGCCTGGGCACTTTTATTTTTATAAGATATCTTGCCCCCTTCTTCGACCCGATCGAGGGAGGCGATCGCATCGGTTTCTTCTTTTTTGAGCGACAAGCGCTCCATTTGCAATTGCATCAGACGGCGATCGATTTCATCCAGTTCGATCGGTTTGGAGGTAATTTCCATTTTGAGCTTGGCTGCCGCTTCATCCACCAGATCAATCGCTTTGTCTGGCAGAAAGCGATCGCTAATATAGCGATTGGATAACACTGCCGCTGCCACCAGGGCGGAGTCGGAAATATTAACGCCATGATGCACTTCATAGCGCTCATTTAAACCCCGTAAAATCGAGATCGTATCTTCAACGGTGGGTTGATCGACCACAATTTGCTGGAATCTCCGCTCCAGAGCCGGATCTTTTTCAATGTGCTTGCGATATTCATCCAGGGTGGTTGCACCAATACAACGCAGTTCACCTCTGGCTAGCAAAGGCTTGAGCAAATTACCCGCATCCATCGATCCCTGGGTAGCTCCTGCCCCCACCACTGTATGTAATTCGTCGATGAACAGCACAATCTGCCCCTCAGAGGTAATAACTTCCTTGAGCACCGCCTTGAGCCGATCTTCAAACTCACCGCGATACTTAGCGCCAGCGATCAATGCGCCCATATCCAGGCTAAACAGGGTACGGTTTTTGAGCGATTCGGGTACATCACCACGAATGATCCGCTGTGCCAGACCTTCGGCGATCGCCGTTTTACCGACTCCTGGCTCACCAATTAAAACCGGATTATTTTTAGTCCGGCGAGAAAGCACCTGAATCACCCGCCTGATCTCATCATCACGGCCAATTACCGGGTCGAGCTTGCCTTCTTCGGCTTGGGCAGTGAGATCGCGGCCAAATTTTTCGAGCGCGGCATATTTGGCTTCGGGGTTTTGGTCAGAGACGGTTTGATTACCCCGCATCTGCTTGATTACTGCTTCGACGGTCTCTTGATCTAGATTCAAACTACGACTGAGGCGGCGACCAAAGCGATCGTCATCGAGCCAGGCAAGCAGCAAATGCTCAACCGAAATAAATTCATCACCAAATTGTTGACGGGATTGATCGGCACGATCGAGCCAGGTTTCAATACTCCGCCCCAAATATAATTGCTCGATGTTGGCTACACGGGGTTGTTGGCGCAAAAAATCTTCAGCTTGCTTAATCAGCCGGGCGATCGGCACCGATAGAGCAGTTAATATTTCTGTGGCCAAGCCTCTTTGCTCTAGCAGCGAGATCAACATGTGCTCCGACTCTAGCTGCTGATGCTGGGCACGTCTGGCCACATCTTGCGATTTAACGATCGCTTCCCAGGCTTTTTCTGTAAATTTGTTTGGATCGGACGGCTGCATTATTTATTCGCGGTTTTGCTCTTAATACTAAAAATATGCTAATTGCTTTTTGAGATTACTATCACTGCGCTTGGTCAAGTTAATTGTGAAGGATTTAAGGATAGTGCTATAGAAGGAAAGAGCTTCGACATAGGACGTTTGCGCTATTTTCGATCATATGGCTAAAAAGTATTACATGCGCAGGACTACCGGATTAAGCTAGTCCAAAAAGTTCTGATGGTAATCTTTTATGATCCCAGTAATCAGTCGATTTAATTTTGACCAATTATTACCTTATTACCCGATCGAGAATTTGGCTTTGTAAGCTGAACCCCTAAGATCAATTCTAATCATCTATCTACTAGTCCACTAGGAAATTATGATAGATACCGATCGGATCAGAGCGGATAGACATCTAGATGACAATCCCTCATATTCAATCGGTCAATTTAAAGGTCAATCACCGACAATCCTGATTGCGTTGCTGAATGAATTAGCAATCTTCCAGAGCTAAATCAAGACGCTAATCACCATCAAACAGTACCGTAGTGCAAAGCCACACCAGGTAAAATACCTCTTTGTGCATAGTCCAGAGGGAGAGTAGGAACCACAGGTCGATCGGGCAAAAGATAGAGTTGATAGCAACGAGACTAAGTTTAATTCTTTTTTTTTAGTCCAAAACCGTTTAAATAATGAATATTTTATTTTTTTTGGAAGGAGTTGCTTTGGCTTAAATTACAGGAATATAACTTTTCACTGCGAAATATTAAGTTTGAGCCGATCGATAAGCTGCTTATTTTTTTTTGCCACCAATAATTTCACTTCATGCGCAAATTTAGAAATAAATTGACAGGGCTAGTTGCTTTTGATTTAGATCCTAAATTCAGGGTTAACTTACTTCTCAAGTCATACATTTAAGATTGCCCATTGCTGTAATCAATGACACATATAGAGTCTAGTCAAGATTTTGGACATCCAATAATTTCAGCAAAGCGGTGTTTACAAGAAGTTGGAGATGTTAAATTTTAAGGTTAAATATCTGAGCCGATCGATGGCGTTTTTCAGGGTTTGGCTTAGCGATCACAACTTATTCATTCAAAAGACTGCTTTTGCACGCTATAACCACACAAATAGGTATAAAAACAATATTAAGAGATAGGTAGCTCCACTTGCTCGTGACCTGATTAGCAGATTAGAATACAAAATCGGCACTAGTGTAAGTATTTATGCCTTATTTATGCCTTACAGAGCCTGCATTAAAGACCACTGACAAATACTTAATTAGTAAATAATTAGTAAATAGCAACGGGGAAAATCACCCTGAGGACAGATTGGCTTTGCCAGCATTAACCTAAATGCTTGAGATATGGTCAAATATCCCTTGTTGGGTTTGATTCATTTTAGCTATGACTATGATTAAATCACTTCTGCCTCGTGTCGGCGTATCATGTGTCCTGTTGCTAACGTTGCCGTTGGCATCCGACGAGATCGTCAACTACTTTCAAGCACCCCACATTTTTGGTGGAGTTGCAGCGATCGCATCCTGCATTGGTGCTTGCCTGCCGGTTCTTACGATCTTCAAAAATTCGGACTAATTGTCTAGAGCGTCTAAGTACACAAGTACAACTAATAGCCATAACATTTAAATATGAATGCTGTGAATGCTTAAGTATAGAAATTAGAAATGCTTTAGATCGAAATGGTTGAGAATTCTCTGGGGGGATTGGCCTTAATCCATTAGTAATTTTAAGCGGCTACTTCTAGCCTTTTAGTTCTTTATTTCAGCTCTCTAAGACGTTTTTGTTCATCTTCACCAAAAGACTCGTTCTTGACAACAAACCCGACAAGTTAGCGAAGAGCGATCGAGGTTTTAATTTAAAGTTTGCAAATTAGATACGGTTAATTATTTTGGATAGTCTGGCGATCGGCAGTTTGGGTTTAAATATTTTCCTCGGTCTAGCAATCTTCTTGTTTGTGGTGCGGATCGTATTGACCTGGTATCCCCAAGCGCAAATGGAGCAATTTCCCTATAACATCGTGGCGATCCCCACGGAACCATTTTTAGCGCTGCTACGGAAACTGGTGCCGCCGATCGGTGGCGTGGATATTACCCCGGTGATCTGGGTGGGGATATTCAGCTTGCTGCGCGAAATTTTGCTGGGGCAACAGGGCTTGCTAACGATGCTGAGCTATAACTAACTAAATATTAGACTTCATGCCCAAATGCTTAAAATTTAAGTGCTTATTAAGTGTTTAAAATAACGGTTGAGTTTGTGGTTTACTTTACCCAAATTTGGTTTTAGCAAGGGCTTGATTGATTTTGTTATTTTGTTTAGTAATCTTAGATTAAATCTAATTATTAATTAAATCATGCGTGTCCGCCGCCTCAACCCCAATCAAGCCTGTAATCAAAACGCTTATGAGATCGCTAGCGCTGATTCTACGCCAGCCAACATCCTAGAGAAAATAGTTTGGCATAAAGAGCGAGAAGTGGCGCAAATGTATGCGCAATTGCCGATCGCCCAAATTAAAGCTAAGCTAATTGCTCATCAAAATGAATTGCCGACCAGGGATTTTGTAGCAGCACTACGCCAGAGCCCCACTAAGCCAGCCCTGATTGCAGAGGCCAAAAAAGCTTCACCTAGTCGTGGCCTGTTGCGCCCTAATTTTGATCCCGCTGCGATCGCCCAGGGCTATGCCGCTGGTGGTGCTAGTTGCATGTCAGTGCTCACCGATGCGGAGTTTTTTCAGGGTAGCTTTAATAATTTGCGCCTGATTCGGAATGCGGTTGATCTGCCATTGCTTTGCAAAGAATTTATTATCGACCCCTATCAAATTTATCTGGCGCGTTTGAATGGGGCGGATGCGGTGTTGTTGATCGCCGCAATTTTGAGCGATCGTGATCTGGCTGATTTCCAAACACTGATTCGATCGCTGGGGATGATCGCCCTGATCGAAGTCCATAACTCAGCGGAACTACAGCGGGTTTTAAAGTTGCCCGATCTGGCATTGGTGGGAATCAATAACCGCGATCTGCAAACCTTTACGGTAGACATCAAACAAACAGAATTACTACTAGCCGAAGTAGAGTCCGCAGTTAAATCCCAGATCCTGTGGGTGAGCGAGTCGGGGATTTATACCAACGCGGATTTAAAGTATGTGCGCGATTGTGGTGCTGGTGCAGTGTTGGTGGGTGAGTCGTTGATTAAGCAATCAGATTTAGAGCAGGCAGTTAAAGATTTGATCAATAAATGATTAGCGAAAGCTCAATACATAGTTTTAATAAATGGTTTAAAAAGAACCTTGCTTTAGCCATATCTTCAGGTGCTGGAATTGCTTTTATTCTAGCTGGCCAAAATACGGGCAATCAGATCTATTCTGCAATTGGTGGCGCTGTGTTTGGAGCTTCGATTGGTGGGATAGTAGCGAGAACTGATGCCAACGAAACTTATGAATCAATTTTAGAGCTTATCAAAAACAGCGTGGAATCCAGGCTTTTATCTGATACCAATGAAAAGAATATTCAGATCCTTAGAAGGAAATGGCACTGTTACTGGGTTACAAAGATAGATGGAGAAATAGTTTGGAAGTATGGAACTGTAGATTTTTCCAATACCTTAACACCTGGTAAACTTCATTCCAAACTTCAAACTTATGACAAAAATAATGAACCTGGAGAATATTTGATGCAAGGAGTAATCTATAATGATCGCACAATATTTTTAGGTAATTCTTCCTATAGTACAGAGTCATGCTCTTTTGAAATATATCCTTCTATGGCAAGATCTCCAAAAGGTAGTCGACATTTCGGAATTGGTTTGTATACTTCATGGGACGGAAGAGATGGGTTGTTCCCAGTAATTATGTCTCCAAATATGTTGACTTTTTCTTGTATAGAGTCACATGATATTCCTCAACCAGGTAAAACCGTCAGTGAACTTTATGCTCAAGCTTTAGATGAAATCTGGAGAAAGGGCTTTAGTCATATTGCGCCAGATGGGATGGACGTAAGCACATGGCAGCGAAAGAATGAATAGCTTGAGCTTGTTTATTATTTAATTCAATTTAGCTAAACTATAAATGCCCCCGATCGGCGATGTGATTAGCAATCAACGTCACACATTGGCTAATTGCCGCATCACTACCAGTACTGTCCACCACCGTGATTACATAGGGCCTACCCTTTACCTCCAATGCCACCGTAGTGCCCAGTGCCTTTGAGGTTTGGCCAGTTTTTTCACCCACCCAACGCGCCGCCTTTGCTTTTTTTACGCCATCAAAGCCCAAGGCACGATCGCGTTGCAGCCGTAATGACTTAGCCAACACCCGATCGCCAGCATGTTCTTGGCGATAGATTTGCACCATCATCTGGGTTAGTTCATCGCTGGTTAGCTGATTGCGACTTTTGCCAGGATTGGCTGGCATAATCTGATCGCCCATCAGTTTGAAGTTAACTTCCGAATCAGCAAACCCCCGCTGCTGCAACACCTGGTTAATATAATCACTGCCGAGATAGTCAATTAATTGATTGGTGGCAATATTACTACTGCTGGCGATCATTTCGGTTAGCAGGGTATGCAGGGTATATTCCTGCCCATAAGAAATTGTACCCAGGCGATCTTCGGTGAAGTTGCCAGCATCAACCTTGATTTTGGTGCTCAGGCCAATATTCTGCTCATTTAGCTTTTGCATCAGGGCTACAGCCACTGGTACTTTGATCAGGCTGGCTGGATCTGGCATCAGCCGATCGCCATTCATACGGCGACAACTGCCATAAACTCGACATACTGTAATTGTGGCATTGGCAGATAAGCCGCTTTGTTGAGCAATCGGGATCAAAAAACCCGATCGGCCTATTTCCCAGTCATAGACTGCTTGGTTAAGAAAAACGCTATTGTGAACCACTGGGATCGTGGTATTGATTACTAATTTTGGCTTGGCAGGCTGGGTCAGGCTGGATATGGCCAAAAGCGATCGCTGCCAGAATATTTGTAATTGACTGGAAATTAAATCTTGATAATGGTTAGGGATCGTATCTTCGGTAACCAGACTCAGCCCCATGCTAATCAGCAATTGCCCTGCTTCATTTTCATTGGGGACAGGATTATGCTCAGCAGTAGTAGCGACCTGGTCTGTCTTGCTGATGACAGGGCTTGAATCAGGACTTTTACTTTTAACTTGATTTTTGTTTTTTTGAGGCTGACGGGGAGGGGCGATCGCATAGGTAGGCTGCCCAATCATGATCGATCGATCGCTTGCACTGACCAGTGGATTAGGTGCTGTCCGAACTGGCAGCAAGCCCAAAACACCTAAAAAAACCGTAGCAGCTAGTCCCACCCTGGTCAGTTTACTTGCTGGTGCTGAGTGGTTTGAACTTAGGGAAGGCTGCGCTATTTTTACCTTGCCTTGATCTCCAGTCCTAGCAGATTGCATCAAAAAATATCAGTAAATATTGGTTAGGGGAATTGGTTGAATCGAAACTCTCAATTTAAGCAAGTATGCTTACATACCTAGCTCTATGATGCAGCGATTAAATGGAGGAATGACGATCGCTTGCGGCAAAAGAGTACAAAACTTGATTACAGCCACAACTCGATCCAAATTGCTCTATAGATATTAATGGCTTTCCCTGCTAAATATTGTTAAATATTTAATATTTTGACGACTAAATCAGGCATTAATCTAGCCTCAAGTGGCAATGGTTGTAATCCTTAGTGATTTTTGCCTAAACATAATTAGGCTATATCAATATATGTGAGCGATCGTGCCACTCGCTGAGCTTAAACATAGCAGACAGAATCGGCTAATTTACGACATTGTGATATTTAGTTTGAAATATATTTGCATTATGCAAGCAGTCTAATAGTCTACTTCCACTAATTTTGCCCCTCGAAAGGCGCGACGATCCCGATCGGCGGAGATTTCCCTGGTCACAGGACTATCTATCGGACTGAAATTTGGCTGATTGAGCCCATGCATATCTTGAGCATCTTGATTGCCATCACTTGATAACGCAGGATGGCTGCTATTTTGAATTCCAATTGTGCCAACCACAATGGCATTATCCAGATTTTCTAGATTGGCTTGATCAAGCACTAATTCTAAAACTTGCTTAGTCTTGCTGTCGTAGAAAACTAACTTGAGCCGATCGCCAGTTTCACTATTTATAATCTTTTCAATCCTGGCCGTATCACCAGCCCCAGGTGCATAAAAAGCCCCCGCCATGCCCTGGTTGGTTTGGGTGTGAATATACCAATAGGAAAGTTGATTAGTGGTGGGGTGGAGGGTAATAAAACCACCAAAGCTACTGGTATCAGTGAAGCTACCGCCAACAATTTGTAGCCCCCTGGCCATGATTGTGGCAGGACTGAGCAGGTTGCTAAAGATCACTAGGCCGATCGCGGTCACAAGGCAGCGCCAGCGTTGATGTTTAGCTTTGAATCTGGTAAACGTGGATTTGAGGGGAAATTGCTTGAATTGCTTTAACTGTTTGGACTGTTTGTAATCGAACATGGCCGCCAATACCTTAAAAAAAGTAGCGATCGTGTTCGTCTCAAAAATGCTCAACCAAGGCTGAGTAAATAATGGTTAGTAGCTACAAAAGCTAACCAGATCCATAACTAAACCCCAGGGACTGGCTCATAACAAACAGATAATCTAAATCTGTGAGGCAACACCAACCAGTAAAAGCTAATGGTTCACAGGTAATAACTCGTTAACAACTAGCTACTAACTAAATACCCCAGGTTAAGTAGATCAAATAGAGCCAGGATTAGCCCCTGATAAATACGTTCCCCAGCAAGGCTTGAATTAGCAACAAGTTGAAAATTGCTATGAATTCACATAATTTCAAATAGCAGCAGTGAGACTTGAACTCACGACCTGCGGATTATGAGACCGCCGCTCTAACCTGCTGAGCTATGCTGCCATATGCTTCGTTATCGCTCATTTACGATCGCCCAGGCGCTAATTTGTCTGTTGCTTTAACCCTAGGCCGAATAAAGCTTTAACATATTAACACCGATCGTTACTAATTTAACATAATGCCATTTAGGTATTTAAGATCGAATCTGGTTAAATATCCGCCAAAATAGACAACGCAAGCGTAGTTACCCAGAGTTATTCAGATTTATTCGATTTACTAGCCTTCTTGGATTTAGAGGTGGTAGGGCTAGTTTTTTTCTTGCCGCCTTCTTCTTTGGCCACGTTCAAAACCTGCTTAGGGGTGATTTTAAGGGTTTTGCGTCGTTTCCGTCCCCGTTTCTTCGGCAAAACATCGATTAGGGATAGCCGATCGCTCAGGCAATAATCCACTGCCTTATCGGTGAGCAGTAAATGTCGAGCCAGCAAGGTACGAGCAGAGGATGTGCTGGGTTGAATTTCCAGGATCTTATTTTTAAGCAGGGTGGCCTTTGTTTGCAGAGTTTGGCGAGCGATCTGCCATTCGGCATCATTGCGACAGAACAATCGCAGGGCTAGATCAACCGTGGGCTGGCGAGAATTAGTTTCATCGTTATTTAAATAGGCATAGAGCTTTTCATAGCGGCGATTAATCTCTGGAGCCAGGCAGAGAATAATTATATTGCGCTCAAACTCACTTAGTTCTAGCTGTTGACACAGCAATGGCACTGATAGTTGAATATCTTGCTCGAAGCTGGCCGCAATCCGATCGCCAAACCGACCGATCGGATGGGGTTTAACAGCAATGATCGGTCGCTCTTGTTTTTGATGGCTACCGCCATTGGCGGGGTTCTGGTCTAGATTAATAAACCCTTGCCACCAATGACTAGTGGCGCGATCGGCAGGTGAATTGGCAACGCGATTGACTTCATGGTTGAGCTTGCGTTGCTTGGCCAAGACCCGCCGCAAGATCCGATCCAACCAGGCTAACTCGGTTTTCAAGTAAGCCCAATTATCAGTAAATGGAACGATCGCGGCTTTGGTTTCACTCATGCACTGCACTGCTAGATGGTTATGCTGCTCTGCAACCAAGTCAATAGGTTTTCTATAAAAAGATCACTAGGCGATAATTATAGGACTGGCTTGCTACTAGTTATTCAAGCCACATTTAAGTCACACCTCGACGTAAGACACCTCTAATTAATACTCCTACGATCGTCGCAAAAACTGCCAATGCTGCCATACAACCCAACACGGTCAGGTCACCCCAGGGTGCAGCCAATACCACATCTTGCCAAGACCAACTGGCATTGCTATAGACATGGCGGATTGGCGCGATCGCAAATGAGAGTGGATTCAAACTGGCCACCCACTGCAACCATCTGGGCATAAATTCTAGTGGTGCTAGGGCGGTGCTGGAAAAAATCAATGGCAAATTAATTAAAAAGATAAATGCCAGTAATTCCTGATGACCGGGCATGGCAAACGAAACACCCAGGCTGAGCATGGTAAAGCCCAGCACCAGCAGCAAAATCACCAAAGACATCACCACAATCCCCGCCAGATTGGGAATGCCTGCGCCCATGAAAGAACTAACCACCACGATCGCCACCGTCTGCACAATACTCATGAAGATAATGAATATGGCAGAAGCCAGCACGATCGAGAACCGCGAGGCCAGCGGCGCTACTAACATGCGATTGAGAAAACCAAATTCACGATCGAAAATAATTGGCAAGCCAGAGTTCAAGGCACCACTAAAAGCCGTGAACACAATGATGCCAGCGGCTAGAAACTGGGCATAGGTGGTAGCACCAATAAATTCCTGCGGGATGTTATGGAACAATGCACCAAATAAAACCAGCCACATCAAGGGTTGAGCCACGCCAACAATTAAAGTAGTGGGGCGGCGTTTGAGTTGAATAAACCAGCGTTTGGTTTGGGCAAGGGTTTCCTGGGCAAATTCACCGGAAAACAAACCCGGATCGATCGATCGCTCTGGGCGATCGTTGTTTAGCTCTATTGTTGATTTAGTTGAAACAGTTTGACTCATAATGGCTGCGAGTAAGGCGATTGCTACTTCATAATAGTTTAGCCTTTAATTTCTGTGCATCTGGTCAATTTGTGCCCATTTCAGTAGAGACTGAGCCGACCAACTAGCAACAACTAGCGGTTGTGCAACCCATAAATCAACGAATCATGCGATCGGCAAGTTGATCATACATTCCGTAGAAGTACGATTAATTCAAGTTTATTTAATTAAATAACGGGCTTGGAGGGATTCGAACCCCCGACCCTCTGGTCCGTAGCCAGATGCTCTATCCACTGAGCCACAAGCCCTGAAGTAATGATGCTCAATTAAACTTATTTGTGTTAAGTGAAGACCGTACCACTTGTTTAGCGAAATCATCACTGCTTAATTGGCGAATCTAATACTAACATAAGTAGAGCTTTTGAAAAGCACCAAATTTGAAAATAGATATCAATCTATCTATAGAGCCAAATTAGTTTGTATTTTTATATACTTAGAGTAACAGTTTTTAACAAATGCTTTTCTTCCTGGTTAAGGTGGGTAGATTTAGAATTGCACTGAAACCAACCAGGATTATATATTTGCGCTATATATAGCTAATTTAGAGTCTGAATTAAATTCGAGGTTATCAAACAGAGTGAGTCAACATCCTTTAGCATATCTGAAAAAATACGATGCCAAGGCGATCGCCCAGCACTATAACCAGCGCCCCCTCCTCGCAGTTTGGCGATTGATCCAGATAGTTTATATGTTTGTTGGCTTATTTGTGGGCTTGCAGCTAGACAAGTGGTCGGGGCAGGAAGATGCCAAATTACCACGCCGCGCTGCTCAGCTCCGCCGAATTATTACTAAGCTGGGGCCTACCTATATTAAAGTTGGCCAGGCGCTCTCTACTCGCCCTGATCTGGTGCGCAAAGATTTTTTAGATGAGCTAACCAAACTACAGGATCAATTGCCTCCCTTCCCTACATCGGTGGCGATCGAGATTATTGAGCAGGAATTGGGCAAGTCGATCGACCAGATCTATGACTACATTCCCGATTTGCCAGTTGCGGCTGCCAGTTTAGGACAGGTCTTTAGAGGCAGGCTACATACTGGTGAAGAAGTAGCGATCAAGGTGCAACGACCAAATTTGATCCCTACAATCACACTAGATCTCTATGTGTTGCGATTGCTTGCTGCTCTAACTCAACCCCTACTACCAGTTAATTTGGGCGCAGATTTGCGGGGCATTATTGATGAATTTGGCTCTAAGCTATTTGAAGAAGTTGACTATGTGAATGAGGCCAAGAACGCGGAACGGTTTGCGACCTATTTTAGTGATGAACCAAGGGTTGATGCTCCTTCGATCTATTGGCGCTATAGTTCCAAGCGGGTGCTGACAATGGAATGGATCGATGGGATTAAGCTCACCGATGTAGAAGGGATCAAAGCGGCTGGCTTGGATATTGATGAACTGGTACAGATTGGCGTGATGTCTGGCCTACGGCAATTGCTGGAGTTTGGCTTTTTCCATGCCGATCCCCACCCTGGTAATTTGTTTGCCACCGCCGATGGCCGCATGGTCTACATTGACTTTGGCATGATGGATCAACTAGAACAAACCACCAAAGAGGCACTGGTTGATTCGGTGGTGCATTTGATGAATAAGGACTACCAAAAGCTGGGTTATGACTATGTGAATCTGGGATTTTTGACACCGGATGTGGATATCCCACCGATCGCCAATGCCCTAGAAAGTGTGCTGGGCGACATCATGAATGAAAAGGTACGTGATTTTAACTTCAAGGTGGTGACCGATCGCTTCTCTGGGTTGATGTATGAATATCCGTTCTGTATGCCGGCTAAGTTTGCCTTGATTATTCGATCGGTGGTGACCCAGGAAGGTGTGGCGCTCAGCTTGAATCCAGAATTTAAAATTGTCCAGGTGGCCTATCCCTATGTGGCACGCCGCTTGCTGACCGATGAATCGCCTGGCCTGCGTCAGCGCTTAATTGAAGTGCTATTTAAAAATGGCAAGTTCCAATGGAGTCGGCTGGAGAATTTAATCAAAATTGCTAAGTCTGATGATGATTTTGACCTGGTGCCGACGGCCAGAATGGGGATTCAGTTTTTAATGTCCGATGAAGGGAAGTTCTTGCGCAAGCGGATTTTGCTGGCACTGACCGAAGACGATCGCCTCCATACTGATGAAGTAGCGCGGATCTGGCAACTGGTGGGTGCGGAATTAAAACCCAATAAGCTCTGGGATGCAGCAGTTGGTGCGATCGGTTCGTCTTTGCCCAGGGCGATCGCTACGGCTTTGCCGCTGGCGTTTTTGTCGGGTAGTGGTTCTTAGTTATGGATTTACTCCGTTTCTAAGGAATCAAGGCTTACAACAATTTTGCTAAAAATTTCTAGGAGCTGCTCTTTTGATAAGCTCCCATTGGCCACATTCAAAATAATTTCTTTTAGCTCATCTATGGCAATGTTGAAATCATAGCCATTTACTAGCAAGAAAGCACTACAAACTGCAAATGCAGTGCGTTTATTACCATCTACAAATGGATGATTTTTAGCAATGTGAAATACATATGCAGCAGCTTGATCGGAAATATTTGGATGTAACAGTTCACCAAAGAATGAGGCTTGAGGCTGTGCAAGCGCTGACTCTAATAGCCCTACATCCCTTATCCCACTAGTACCACCATCACTTTGAAGTTGATCTTCGTGAAGCATGATTGCTTCTTCTACAGTGATATATCTAATTTTCGGCAAGATAACGGTAGACCTCACGGTACTTTTTCTTGGATTTCAGGTAAGCCTGCCAAACTTCATTTTTACCTTTATCAAGGTTGATTTCGTGTCCATTGCCATTTTCGTCAGATTCAGGCGTGGCAATATCTTGAGAAGTTTTGACCAGATCTTGATTTTGATCAGACATTTTGACCTCCAAACATGGAATAAATTATAGTTTAAAAATGAATAAAATGGTTTGTTGTGACGAAAATGCCGATCGCAGCATTCATTATCACTCCTATTCTAATCCTCAGAAAACATCCTTACCTGGCGCGATCACCCAGTAAATAAATCAATAATTACTTAGCTAACCTAGCCCCGATCGGCCGCTTCGAGAGATTGCTGATTCATCTTCTCTTCGATATATTCCCGCACGATCGGCTGTTGGCTAAACACCGCACCATTTTTATCAATTAGCGATCGCCGCCGCAATGAATCCAGAGTTTCCAGCAGCCGTTGGGTTGAATCAACGGGAGCTAGCTCTGTTTTTAGATCAGCCAGGGTAACCTCTCCCTCTTGCAGCGTCACCCAATAAATTACCTTTTTCTCCAGCTCAGAAAGGCGATCGAATTGTTGATCTAGTAGCTTGCGGATATCCGAGAAAATCCAGCGATCTTCCGCTAGCAAGGCATTGAGTTGTGCAATATCACCGCCAAAAAATTCCTTTACTGCCAGGGCTACCGCCTTTAATGCCAGCGGGTTGCCAGCATAGCGCGCCACTAAAAATTGCCAGTCTTGCTCAGTACCTTCAAACTCACCTTTTTCCGCAAAGATCCGCTGCGCTTCGGTCACCTGCAAGCCCCCCAAAAATAGCGATCTTGCTCTGGCTCCTTCTTGTAGGGCAATCTCGCGGGGTTGTTCCCGGCTGGTGATAAGCAAACAGCTCTGGTGTTGGGCTTCGGCGATCGCCCGAAACAGCTCGGCATAGTTTTCCCGCCCCTCGATATATTCACCGGCCTGGCGATATTCCCGTCCCGTACCACTACTGAGCAAGGCATCAGCATGATCCAACACCACTAAACAACGATGCTTACCTAAACATTCAATCAAGGTAGAAATACAACCATAGGGCGTGTCGGGTAGATTACCCTGCCGATCGGAAATGTGGTGGATGATATCAATCAATAAATCCATTAATGGTGGCGCATTTCGTAGCGATCGCCACACAATATATTGAAAACCGATTTGGAGTTCTTCCGCCAGGGTTACCGAAAGGGCAGTTTTACCAATCCCGCCCATGCCCACGATCGCCACAATCCGGCAAAAATCTTGAATTATCCAACGCTCCAGCTTAACTAATTCATCGGTGCGACCATAAAACCTGGATACATCCGGTGCGCCGCGCCAATCCTGGTTCGGCAAGCTCAGCTCATCAAAGCGATCGCCACCATTGTCATCATTAACATTCTTTAGGGTGGCTGTTTCTATATTTACGGCCTGTTCTTCCTGCTGGTGTTTGTGATAGCGACGTAAGACCAGTTGCACATTCTTTTTGTTAACACGTTCACCTAAAGCCTCGGATAAATAGTTCCACAGCTTAGAGCCGACCTCTTTGATGTAGTCATAGTCATAACCAGCTTCTCTGGCAATGTCATTATAGGTCTGCCCCTGCCAGGATCTACGAAACACCAGTTCATAGACATGACTAAGCGACCTATGCTCTAGGGCTATTTCTAATATTTCAAGTGCCTCATCAACCGTCATCCGCTACCAGTCTTTATTGCCGATTTATCAATGGAACTAGATTTACTTAAGAATACACAAAGAATCAATATTTCGATCGTTTTAAAAGTCTTAAGAGCCCTATTCTAACCCGATGATGGTTTGGGATCCCACCTTTCCCACAGCAGTTAGGTATTTTGGCTGAAAAGGTGGGTTTTAATAACATACCTTGATACCTACTTTTCCTACAGCCAAATTCCTTACTAACAGTTATATTTTATTTACATCCTATTCAATCATCTGGCTATACAAATTAAAACCAATTTGGTCGGTAGCACAATAAAATGAGTAGCTTAAGGAATGCCCTGGAAGACATAGTGATTAGGGAAGCGCAGAAGCAATTAGCGCCCCTTAAATCAGCAATCGGCACCTCAATTCGATTAGCCGATGTTGTGGCCTATACCCTCAATCGACTGCCACCTTTGTATGCAACTAGTCATCATGGTTGGCAGCTCCAACGCCGCCGTTTGGTAAAAGAGATGCGATCGCAAATTATTGAAGCTGTCTCCGTGGCGATCGCTGCTTTTAGCACCAAAAACTTTCCTGCCAGCAAAACTCCCCTACCAGAAATTGAACTAAAAAGTCAGGCTAGAGCACTGGTTAGCTTGAGAAGGGTCTTAAAACAACCGGAGCTAAGATGGAGCGATGTGCCTGCAGCGCTTGAAAAAGCCCTGGGTAATAGCCAAAATCTTAACAGGCATAGTAGCGCGAGTAATAGTAATTCTGAAGTTACTAGAGCGATCGCCGATTTAGATGTCTATCCGGAGCCAGTCAAATCAGATCAAACAGTTATTCGTGAAGATACCCATATTCAGGATACTCAGGATGATCATTATGATTTAGACGATCGAGACAGCTTGAGTGCCAGTATGCGGTCTCAAATTGATCAACTCAGAGCTTGCCTAGGCACAACTAAAGATGGCCAGGTAAAATATGCCCAAACCCAGAATTTTGAACCGGCTCCAGAACGCCGCAACCCCGTAAAGGTAGTAAAAAGTGCCAACGGCCAGGAAATATCTGTTAAGGCAATGGAGGCACAACAGCTAGAAATTTATACCCTCCCTGCCAAGCTAGAATTTAGTAATGTTTTAGAAAAACTGGTGCTTTTGGTAGCAGGTCATCTTGTCCGTAATTTTGACCCAGAGATACGAGCACAGATCAATCTAACCGAAGTTATGGCCTATGCCCTGAACCGATTGCCACCCATGTATGCTGCTAGCGATCGTGACTATCGCCGCCAACGCCAGTATGCTCAATCGGAGCTGGCCAACCGAGTTACAGACCTGGTTAAGCGCGGCATTGAATTAGTTTTAGCCAGCCCCAGAAATGTCCAGCCACTGCCATTTGAAAAGTTCAACCAGGAATATGAACTAGCTTTACCCCAGATCAAGCAGT
Organism: Pseudanabaena sp. PCC 7367; assembly: GCF_000317065.1. Taxonomy (GTDB): domain Bacteria; phylum Cyanobacteriota; class Cyanobacteriia; order Pseudanabaenales; family Pseudanabaenaceae; genus Thalassoporum; species Thalassoporum mexicanum. The sequence continues at coordinate 4,420,756 of NC_019701.1, read as the reverse complement.
TGCTGAAATGTCGTAATATCACCTTGAGCAATCTAGCCACCCTGGCTGCGGATATTATTAAATTCAAACGCCAGTCTGCCGCTACCCAAACAGAGCAAGAGCGATCGAGCCAGGCTCAGCAAGTTAATGTGGTTAGCTCTCCGCCTCAGTCCAGGGTGGTTGGTGGCTATTATCAACCTGCAGCAAGCATGTACTAGCGGTGAAGTAACTGCCGATCGGTAAGAATCCTAGTGAGTATCAATCAAAGGATTTAAATGAGTGCATCTAGAGATCGCCAGCAGTAAATCATAAAATGCTTAAATAGCTTAAATAATGGTTGCGATCATAATATTTAAAACATTTAAAGCTTGATTCAGGCTTGGAGTTGAACAAATATTCGATCGAACTAGGCAATATTTCTCTATTGGTGCTTAGCTATTTTGATCTTTGATCGCATATTAAGTCTGATTGCTGCCTATTATGCCTATTATTATTTGGGTGGGCTTGAGTTATAACCAATTGTTCTTTTTAATCAGAATTTTTTATGCGATTAGTAATTTTAGGGGCAACGGGTGCTGGCAAGAGTACCCAGGCTAAAAGACTGTCTGAGCATTTTAATGTGCCGCCAATTTCCACTGGAGAGCTTCTGCGACAAGCGATCGCCAAGGACTCAGAATTGGGCGCACAGGCTAAGCAATATTTAGATGCCGGTGAGCTAGTACCAGATCAGGTGATGATTCAGTTTATGCGATCGCGGCTTCAGCAAGATGATGCGGTAGCGGGCTGGATCTTGGAAGGATATCCCCGTACTGCGTTTCAGGCAGAAGAACTAGATTTTTTGCTAGAGGAGCTTGGTAAGCCGCTGGATTGGGCGATCTATTTGCGCTTGCCAGAGGAGGTTCTGGTGGAGCGATCGCTAGAGCGGGGCAATGTGGACGATACCAAGGAAGTAATTAAACGCCGACTGGAATTATTTAGCGATCGCACGACGACGTTGCTGGATTATTACGAATACAAACAAAAACTGCTGATCATTGAGGGCGCTAATGCGATCGACAATGTGACCCAGAGTATTCTTAGTAAACTAGGCTAGAGCTTGAGTTAACCTGATCCAACTCCTGAATTGAAGCCCATGACATCTAGTTAATGGGAATTTCCTGATAGCCCTATTGCTGTGCTAGTAATTTACTGCACCTAGCTGATATTTTGCTGGCGCTGGAAGTATCAAAATATTTTTGGCTTAAAACTGGATTTCAAAAGTAATTTGCGTTTATTATATAAGTATTGAGGCTGTGATAAAAATATGTGAGTTTGTGCTTTTTTAGCGATCGCTAATCTAGAGATTGGGTTTAAGCACAATATCTTAACCAAGAGGTCTTTAAAATCTTAGCTATGGCATGGGCTAACTTTTGCTTGTTGTTTGATGTCGATTTATATCGATCGATCAAGATTTGACTTTGACAGCAGATCCAGTATGTTGTTTCATGCCTACTTAGATTAGTCAGTGATGTTAGTCAGCGATCGGCATTATTGCAATTATTAGCCCAAAATTACAATTGCTAATCCAGCAAAAGAAGATTAAAGCGAGGGAGATAAGTTGACGGAAAGAGCCTACTGGCTGGCCTGGTCACAAGTTGAAGGAGTTGGCCCAATTACGATGCGGCGGCTCCAGCAACAGTTTGGTTCGCTGCGGGTGGCCTGGGGTGCCCAAAATAGTGATTTGCGATCGGTGCAGGGGATTGGCACTGCGAATATGAATGCGATCGCCACGGCACGAAAATTTATTCAACCAGAGCAGCTCTTGCAAGATCATCTCCGTCAGAACCCACGATTCTGGACTCCCAGTGATCCTGAATATCCCAAATTACTGTTGGAAATTCCCGATCCGCCGGCGTTGCTCTATGGTGCTGGCAAAATAACCATCTGGGATCAAAACCGGGCGATCGCGGTAGTGGGTACTCGCCATCCCTCAGCCTATGGCGTAAAATGGGCGCGAAAAATTGGTCGGGCACTGGCTGTAAATGGATTTACGGTGGTTTCAGGCCTGGCAGATGGGATTGATGGAGAGGCGCATCGAGGTTGCCTGGATGCTAAAGGACAGACAATTGCGGTGGTTGGAACTGGAGTCGATCGGGTTTTTCCCTCGGCCAATTATGCATTACATCAACAAATCTTGCGATCGGGCTTGATTTTAAGTGAATACCCCTATGGCACTGAGCCAGGCCGCGCCAACTTTCCCCGCCGCAATCGGATCATTGCAGGACTTTGTCGCGCCACAATTATTATTGAAGCACCGCGTAAATCTGGAGCCCTAATCACCGCTCACCAGGCCAATGAATATAACCGCGATGTCTATGCGTTGCCTAATTCCTTGGACTTTCCACAGGGGCAGGGTTGCCTGGATTTGATTAGCCGTGGTGCGCAATTAATTATGAGCGAGAAGCAGCTAATTGAAGCATTGGAGGCAATGCCACGGTTAGATCCGATCGGCTTTGAGCTGCTGAGTGAGAGTAATGATAGCAAAGCCAGAATTAATCGCCTGGTGGAGGCGGCTACCCAGGCTGAAGCCCAGAGAATGGCGCAAACTGGCAATGGTCGTAAAAGTAGTAATTCTCGATCGGGGAGCTCCCCTAATGCTAGTAGTTCAGCTAGGCGATCGACGGCAAAATCTAACTCCCGCTCCAACTCAAAAGCTGCGGCTAGATCAACAGCAAATAACAAGCGATCGCTTGAACCGCAGACAATCGAAGTGATTGTAGAACCAGTCGCAGAGATAATCAGCGAAGCAAATAAAATTGACCTGCCGCCACTGAGCAAATTACAGGAGCAGTTAATGGATTTGCTCGACCCAGTGGATTTGACCAGCTTTGATGCGATCGTGCAAAAGGTAAATCAAGATGCGGGCGAAATTTCGGCAGCACTGCTGGAGCTAGAACTATATGGAGCAGTGGCTCAGGCTCCGGGAATGCATTACCAGCGGTTAGTTTAGCAGTTGGCACAAAGAACTAACTAGCTCAATTAACTATCATTACGATTAATCCGCCGCACCGCCACAATATCACTCATATTGGAAATTTTGTAGTGCAGCTTTTCATATTGATTGCGGCTGTTAATATCAATGCTAAGTTCGATCGTAGCAGTATCACCGGGGCGCGTATCAACGGTGGCATGACGCACATTCACCTTTTCATCGGCCAATCGCGCCAGAATATCTTTGAGGACACCAACCCGATCGATCGTCTCTACCCTGATATCAACCGTATAAATGCTGGGGCGATCGACATCATCCCGATTATTCCAACTGATCGGGATCAACCGATCGCCTGGGAAATCAGCAATATTCTCGCATTCCTGTTTATGTACGGCGATGCTGCGATTGCCACCACGGGGCACCACACCAATAATTGGTTCACCAGGAAGCGGTTGACAACAGCCAGCAATTCGATAGGGCAGACCTTCTAGCCCCAGGATTGGTGATTTGGTGGGTGAAGCGGCATTGGCACTAGGAGCAGATGGCAAACGGGGAATTGCGATCGCTGCTTCCTGGGTGGTTTGTTCTTCCCGCAGCTTGTTCACCACCATGTTGAGGGAAATTTCGCCATAGCCCAATGCTGCCAACATATCATCGACACTGTGGTAGTTGCAGCGCCGAGCCACTTCCAGCATCCGCTCCGATTTGAGCAGGCTATCCAGGCCACCTTTGCCCATTTCTCGCTCCAGCATCGATCGCCCTCGGCCATAGTTTTCCTCTCGGCGCGATCGTTTATACCATTGCCGGATTCGATGGCGAGCCGAACTGGTGGCCACAAAATTAATCCAATCCAGGCTGGGATGGGCATTTTTATGACGCAGAACCGTGACAATATCGCCATTCTGGAGTTTGCGATCGAGCGGTACCATAAATTCATTTACCAGGGCTCCCGCGCAATGGTTACCCAGTTCTGTATGGATGCGATAGGCAAAGTCTACGGCTGTAGCACCACGGGGCAGGCAATATACATCACCTTTGGGCGAAAATACATATACCTCATGGTCAAACAGATTTTCTTTGAGGGTATCAATGTATTCCTGGTCATCTTTTAGTTCCCGTTGCCACTCGACCAATTGCCGCAGCCAGGTAAATTTCTCGTCTTCTTGACTAGTGGCCTGATGGCTGGAATTAGTTTCCTTATATTTCCAGTGCGCCGCAATCCCATATTCAGCAATATGATGCATTTCCCAGGTGCGAATTTGTACTTCCAAGGGGCGACCATTAGGGCCAATTACAACCGTATGCAGCGATTGGTAGCGGTTTGGTTTGGGTAAGCCAATGTAGTCTTTAAATCTGCCAGGGATCGGCCGAAAGCAATCATGAACTACGGCTAATACGCGATAACAGGCTTCCTTATTTTCGACAATGATTCTAATCGCCGATACATCATAAATCTCTTCATACTTTTTCTGCCGCACCTGCATTTTTTGGTAAATCCCATACAGATGCTTAGGGCGACCGCTAATCTCAAAGTTGGTTAGCCCCAATTGCTCAATCCGCGATCGCAGAATATCTCGTACCCTGGCCAGTCGCTCTTCTCGATTGCGGCGGTTTTCAACTACCAGGCTGCGCATTTGTTGGTAGGCATCTTTGTCAATATATTTAAATGACAGATCCTCCAGCTCCCATTTAATCTGGCCGATCCCCAACCGATTAGCTAGCGGTGCAAAAATCTCCATCGTCTCGCGGGCAATGTTGGCTTGCTTTGGTGCAGGCAAATGCTCCAAGGTGCGCATATTATGGAGCCGATCGGCCAGCTTGACCACAATCACCCGAATATCCTGAGCCATTGCTAGAAACATGCGGCGGAAATTTTCGGCAGCACGCTCAGTTTTACTCTCAAAATTAAACTTAGATAATTTGGTTACCCCTTCCACCAAGGCGGCGATCTCCGCGCCAAATTCGGCCTCAATATCAGCTACCGTAACTTCAGTATCCTCGACCACATCGTGCAAAAAGCCAGCCACGATCATCGCCTTGCTACCACCACCAAGATCGCGCAAAATGGTCGCCACCTCGATCGGGTGCAATATATAGGGCTCACCCGAAGCACGGTATTGCCCCTCATGCAATTCACAGGCAAATTTTAAAGCGCGGCAGATTATGGCTTCTGGGTCTTCAGGGTCGATCGGTTCAGCAGCGGCAATTTTTTGCCAACAGCCCTTGAGCCACTCTGGCATAAGTGAACCGAGGTCAGTGTTTGGGTGGGAGTCAATAGCTAGGGTCATTGAACAAATTTACCTGGGGCTTAACGGTATTTATTTCTTGAAATGGAAGGAGCCAAGAAGTGGTACAAACGGATGCGGGAAAAATAATGTACGGAAAAGCTGGGCATAACTTATTTTTAATCCTAACGGAAACACCAAAGAGCGTCTCTAAAGAAAATGTATAAGGATTTTACTAATACAGAAATCGAATCCAGAAATATTGATGCGGGAATGTAGAGTGTTGGCGATCGATTCTTGAACTGTTGGATTATTAAGTCTAGGTTAAAAGTAATTTTTTGAATAGCTCCATTTAGGCGCTTTACCTAGAGCAATTGGTTAGGTTGACGAGTTGGGATTTTAAAATCCACAAAAAAAGAAAAAACTAAATTGCAGTAGACATGACTTACCTGATGCTACTGGGTCTTAAATTAACTTATTGGGTCTTAAATTAACTTATTTGGTAATAATTTTTGCCAGCCTAAGCGCCTAATTGCGACCCGATCGCTCACGGCGATCAATCCAAAATCCGAGCGATCCTCGGAACCTTTGCCTAATTAGACGGTTTAGAAATTGCTATTGTCCCTTTTATTAACTAATCTTAACTTAACTTGCTGTTAATTTACCAACCCGATCGAGGAGATTTCGAGATGATATCAAAAATCTTGCTTCTATACCATTACCATCTCTAGCCAGATATCCACTAGCCTGAATTGCCCCTGACTGTGGATTGGCAGTAGGCTTCTCACTTGATTTTTGCGTAAGGGCTGATGTCTTGACTCGATCGCGGCAAAATTCAGCTTTCACAAGAGTCCTGATATTTGCTTGAGGTGATGTCTAATAAAGCCTAGGATAAATAAATTAAATAAATCCCGATACCATTTTGGTAAGGGATACAGGGATACATACAGGATCGCCGCGATGATTATTTGTTTGTTATAGCCAAACTGGCTAGTCGGCCAGCAAGAGGCTCACAAATTTAACAAATTGCCGGCAAGCAATTCTGGTGCAAATGCTTACCCAGCTTAAGTTGATGCGAGCCTTCCTCCCACACCACACGATCGAAAATTTGATGCAGAATAAAGAAACCGCGACCACATTCAGAATCAAAACTGGGGGTATGCTCGGTATAGCCATGAGCACTAAGCTCAGGACAACCTTCTTCACCCTGATCAGCGATCATCCACCAGTAGTATTGCGACGAGATCGAAAAATGGATTGTGACCTGTTTGCCTGGGTCTAGCTTATTACCATGCCTAACTGCATTTACTAATGCCTCTTGAAGTCCAAGCCGCAACTCAGCATGCCAGATTGATGGCACTTCTGATAACAGTAAGTCCAGGATTGGTTTGAGGTAAAGAGTTGAGGCAAAGCTGAGGGTACTCCACTTTTGTCCGCTAACGGGACGCAGCGATGTGGCAATCACGCTTATCTGACTCCCTATTTCAAGATGCTCGATCAAGCTAATCAGTGAGCCCATAAATTACTTACACCCTATTCTAACCTAAGACATAGGGGCATATACCAATTTACTAAAATATCTGCTGGCAATTTTTTTGTTGCATAAGTGCCGATCGCCTCTCCCTGCGGATGTTACGACTCAAAAGTCAAAACCCCTAATCTTGCATAGTTGAGGTGTGATTTTGACTACTCAGAATGCAAATAACTAATCTTGAAAAGAATTATTGCCTTATTACCTAAACCTTGTTATGATTTAAAACCGCAATGAACCTGGGGGTATAACTCAGTTGGTAGAGTGTCACAATGGCATTGTGAAAGTCAGCGGTTCGAGTCCGCTTACCTCCATTAGATTTGAGTAAATTTGAGCAGTTGTGCAATATAAATTGGATTGTGCTTAATAAGGGGCATTTCATAACCCAAGGATAAAAATGCCATCAACAAAAATATCAAACATATGTCTGATACTCAGTTAGACCGATCGCTTAATTGTTAAATTATCTTAGCAATATGCAACGCAATAAGGGATGCTTAGTTTAGTTACCCAAATATCCCTTATTATTTCGCTTGTTTTATGATTCCTGTTATTCCATTGCTAAGTGCTTAGCAACCGCCTGCACATCCTTGTCACCACGCCCAGAGCAATTAATCACCAGTTTTTGCTGAGCGGTTAGTTGGGGGCAGAGAGTTTCGAGGTAGGCGATCGCATGGGCAGTTTCCAGCGCCGGGATGATTCCCTCTAAGCGCGAGAGTTGTTGAAATGCAGTCAAAGCCTCAGCATCAGTAACGCTGTAATATTCTGCGCGCCCAGCATCCTTAAAATAGCTATGCTCAGGGCCCACGCCAGGATAATCTAGGCCAGCACTGATCGAATGAGCTTCCTGCACTTGCCCTTCTTCATCCTGGAGCAAATAGCTCATTGCACCATGCAAAACACCAACAGTACCCTGGGTTAGGGTAGCTGCGTGTTTATCAGTGTCTACGCCTTTACCAGCCGCTTCCACGCCAATCATCCTAATGCTGGGTTCATTCACAAACTCATGAAACAGACCCATGGCATTTGAACCACCGCCAATACAAGCCAACAGGATATCCGGTAATCCGCCCCACTTTTCCATGCACTGACGGCGGGTCTCTTGGCCAATGATCGCATGAAAGTCGCGCACCATCATCGGATAGGGATGGGGGCCAGCCACCGAGCCAAGGATGTAGTGGGTAGTTCGTACATTGGTAACCCAATCGCGGATCGCTTCGGAGGTAGCATCCTTAAGTGTGCCTGTGCCAGCTTCAACTGGTTTCACTTCTGCACCCATCAATCGCATCCGGAACACATTCAGTGCCTGCCGCTCCATGTCATGTACGCCCATATAAATGACGCAATCGAGCCCAAACCGAGCGCAAGCGGTGGCTGTGGCTACACCATGCTGACCCGCGCCAGTTTCCGCAATAATCCGTTGTTTACCCATGCGTTTTGCTAGTAGTGCCTGGGCTAGGGCGTTATTGATCTTATGGGCACCAGTGTGGTTTAAGTCTTCACGTTTGAGATAAATTTGGGCAGTACCATAGTGGGCGGTCAATCGCTCCGCAAAATAAAGCGGACTAGGGCGACCGACATAATCGCGCAGGTAACTATTTAGTTCCTGATTGAATTCAGCATCTTGCTTATAGTAGGCAAACGCCTGCTCTAACTCAGCCAGGGCACTCATTAGTGTTTCTGGGACATACTTACCACCGAAGATGCCAAATCGACCGAGCTGATCGGGGCGATCGACATTATGGAAATCAGCGTCTAGCTCGGCAGGATTGACAGGGGTATTAAAGTTTTGAGCAGCAGGGGTTTGCGTCATTGTGATTACTTGAAAACGGTTATTAAATTAAAAAATGCAGTGGCGAATAGAAATATCTAAGCTAACCTGGCTATTTCAGCAACGACACAAATTTTAGAGCAATTGCTGGGTAGATTTAAATATTCTAGTCTAATTAAAAAGCTGTCACCGGATTAATTAACAATGTTCATCAATGATTTCCAATTTGGTAATTGAACAGCCAAAGCTATATCAATTTTTTGATCGCAGATCTAACCTTAAATCCTCACGATCGCCCATATAGATAATGCCATAGGGGTAGAGATCTAGCGATCGCAATTTTTGCTATTCAGTCATTAAGCCTAATTTAAGATCTAAGATTTAAGATCTAAAATTTAAGATCTAAGCAAACCTGCCACTAAACTTGCGTTAATGCCGATCGCACAGGAACATCTGTAGTTTAATAGACAATTAATAGACAATTAATAGACGATCGCTTTTCTCTTAACCAACATAAACGATGTTGCCTAAGGTTGCCTAAGAATCATGGTTCTTACGCAAGAACTCGTCTTGATATTGCAAAAACTGGCTATGCCATTCCTGGAAGCGCTGCTGGCCGTCTTTGACTAGCATCTGGCGGTATTTTTCGGAATCAAAGGTAGAGCCATCCGATCGTTTTTTATAGTTGGCCTGAGTTTCTTTTTGCGATCGCAGAAACTTTTGTTGATATTGCAGAAAGCGCCCATGCCATTCCTGGAAACGTCTTTGGCCGTCTTTCACCAGCATTTGTCGATACTGTTCTGAGGAAAGATATTTAGATTGATTCATAGCTAGCGATCGCCTCGTGAAAACAACTACTGAGTCAGCTACTCCCCTGGATCTAGTTTGCCATAGGGCAATTCCTGCTCTACTCCGCAAAATGGCTTGAGTTTTTAGGTTAGCTGTTTGAAAATCTCGATCGCTGTTTAAGAGGCTAAATCAGGCATTTGGATTTAGGTATCTTAGAGAAAAGAAGCAAAAAAAGCCTAACCTTAAATTTCATTTTTAACTGTCACGGATTTTATTGATCAAAATTTCTACCTGAGCCCGTGAATCAAATATTTCAACTAACCGACTCACATTGGTGAGATTAAATATATCCCTGACCTGACCCGGTGGACACAAAATTGCCAAGCCTCCATTCCAGTTCTTAAGCTGGTTATGGACAGAGATGATGCCACTCAATCCCCTGCTATCAAGAAAGTCTAGTGCTTCAAGATTGATGAGTAAAAGTTGTGGTTGTTCTTTTAACGTGTTGTTAAGTTCTTGACATATCTGGTTATGGTTGGCGGCATCAAATCTGCCCTCCAAACAAACCTCTGCGATCTTAATCTCTCCCATATCTCTTGGTTGCAATGCTAATAGTTTAGCTCAGAATGTTTAAATGGTAAGCAATCCTACCCTAGACCGATCGGGGGATGGCTAACTCCCCTGGTTGGATGAACGGATTGAGTGATTAACTGTTCATTCAATTAGGTTTTATAATTCATACTGTTGTGGGATGCGATCGGTGGCAAAAAAATATCAATCAAAGTTTCTGGCTATGAGCTAAAACTTTATCGATCTAGTTGTAAGCTGATTGTAATTAGTACCGTATTTTGAAATTCTGGTATGGCAAACTTTTTCTTAAAGCCCTACGAATTAATTTGAGCCCAACAGAGAATTAGAACCGATCGAGCATTTTGCATCAAGGGCGATCGTCAACATTGGCATTAATTTTGCCTAATAAATACCCTAATAAATACATAGAGTCTTTTAGTCTTTTAAAAGGCTCCTGCCACAACGTAATATTTATGTATTCGCCTTATTCACCTGGCTGTGAATGGAAACCTGGCTACTTAACCTTTAATAAATTTTCGCGGGGATCAAATGACTGCGCCCGCAGCAGCTTCTCATAGAGATCACGCTCCAGGTCGGTAGGGTTCTTGGGCACTACAATTTGAATTTCAACATATTGATCGCCAAAACTGCGTGAATCTTTAGGGAAGCCCTTCCCAGACAATCGCAGTTGTTGCCCCGATTTTACGCCAGCCGGAATTGTCAATCTGACCTGACCGCTGAGGGTTGGTACATCAACCTGAACCCCTAGTGCCGCTTCACTGGGAGTGACCGGTAGCTGGCAGCGAATGTTGTAACCATCCAACGTAAAAAAATGATGGGGTGAAAGATTAATCTTTAGATATAAATCCCCACCAGAGGGGCCTTGTCCCTTGAGGCGAATGCGCTGACCAGTCATCACCCCTTTGGGCATATTCACTTCTAGCGATCGCCCATCTTCAAGCCTAATTCTTTCTCTGCCGCCAGTGTAGGCACGTTCAAGGGGCAGATTCAGCAATGCCTCAGCATCTCGTTTGCTGCTAGTGCGAGGTGGCGGCGGCGGTGATTTGGTGGTGGACTTGGCTGATTTATAGCCAGGGCGATAGCTATAACCAGGGTCGGTGGTACGCGGATCAACACCAGTGGTGCGAAACTTGCCGAGGAGCTGATCGATAAACTCCTGGAAATCGCTAAATTGGCTGAAATCTACATCATTACCAACGCCGCGATCGTAATCAGAATCCCAGGAAGAATATCCAGGCCGATAGGTACTACTGGTACGTGGTGCAGCGCCTTGGAAGCCACCTTGTTTCCAATATTGGCCAAACTGGTCATACTGACGACGTTTGGTGGGATCAGACAAAACTTCATAAGCCTCGCCAATATCCTTGAATCGCTCCTCTGCCACTGCGTCCCCCGGATTCATATCAGGGTGGTATTTCCGAGCTAGTTTACGATAGGATTTTTTGATTTCTGCGGCTGAAGACCCTTTGGGGACACCCAGAATCTCATAGTAGTTACGGAAATTGCGCATGTCTTTTGAGCTATGAAGTCAGGAAACAGGTTGCTTAGCTGGTCGTTTAACTAATGGAACCTACTTAGGGGCGATCGTAATTCGATTTCGATATCGTGCGATCATAATAGCTCAAACTATCCAGTTAGCAATTTCGGGTTTCCGAAACAAATAGAATTTATTGTTAGAATTCATTAAACCTGGCATTAGAGCATTAGAGATACTAACAATCGAGTGATCGAGTTGCTTCAGTAGATGTCAAGGAGTAAAAAGCAGGGAATCTGAGCCAGGAATTAAAGGATGGCGATGAAAGAGAAGTTAAGCAAAAACCAACAGCGAGTTCTGGCGCTTTTGCAGGAGTTGCATAAGTCTTTGTCGGCTCAGGATATATATGCCGAGTTACGCGATCGCCGCCAGTCGATCGGCTTGGCCACGGTTTATCGAGCCTTGGATGCGATGAAAATTCAAGGACGAATTAAAGCCCTTACTTTGCCTAGTGGCGAGACTGTATATGGATTGACCCATAGCGATCGCCACCATTTAAATTGTGTGAACTGTGGCGCTTCAGTGCCGATCGATGATTGTCCGGTGCATGAGCTAGAGCATCAACTGGACTCTGATTATGATTTTAAGGTTTATTATCATACCTTGGAGTTTTTTGGGCTTTGCCACAATTGCCAACAGGAACAGACTGATTAGGTTGTTTGAGGAAAATGGTAGATCGCTAATTTTTTCTGACTGCGATCCTATGGTGAATCTTCTTCCAGTGGTTATTAGTTCGTTATTGGGTAATTTTGGCTCAATGATTAGTTGCCCTATATTGCCAGCATTCTTTGGCGATCGCCCAATCTTCTTGGGTATGAATCACTAGAACTCTTACCGATGAATTGGCGGTGGCAATATCTCGATCTATTTTTCCGTTTCCAGCAGTCTGCGAATTTTTCTCTGGATCTATCTCTAACCCCAGAAATGCAAAAGCCGCACAGACATCCTGGCGCAATTGAGCATGATTTTCGCCCACCCCCGCAGTAAAAATCAGGGCATCAACTCCCCCCAGGCTGGCCAGCATTGCGCCAATTTGAGATTTTAGGCGATGCAGGTAAATAGCATAGGCAAGCTGTGCTCGATCGCTGCCTGCTTCGATCGCCAATGAGATCTGTCGCATATCACTGGATATGCCCGAAATCCCCTTTAAGCCTGATTCATAATTAAGCAAGTGGTTAAGCTGGTTAAGCTGCTCAGCGCTATATTGCTGCTGTTGGAGCAGGTGAATCAAGATCCCAGGATCTACATCACCGCAGCGCGTCCCCATCATTAGCCCAGCCAGGGGCGTGAATCCCATGGTGGTGTCAACACTATGCCCATTTTCGATCGCCGCCAGGGAACAACCATTGCCAAGGTGGCAAGTGATCAGCTTGAGTTGGGCAAAATCTCGATCGAGAATTTGGGCAGCCTGGACAGCGCAATATTGATGACTGATGCCATGAAACCCATAACGACGGATCCCTTCCTGTTGCCATGCATAGGGGCCGGCATAGATCGCCGCCGCATCCGGCAAACTGCTATGAAAAGCGGTATCAAACACTGCAAGTTGGGGGATGTTTGCTCCTAGTGCCTGCTCGATCGCTTCGATTCCTTCCAGGTTCACGGGATTATGCAACGGTGCAAACCTGGCCAGATCGGCGATTGTCTGCTTAACTGCTGGATCAATCAAAGTAGCCTGGCGGTATTGCTGCCCCCCATGTACTACCCGGTGTCCGACTAAATCAATTTCAGTTAGAGTCTCAATTACTTGGGTTTCGCCTTTGGTCAGGGTTTCAAGCATATAAGTAATTGCGGCGGCGCGATCGTTAACCTCTAGCTCGATCTCTAACTTGCGGCCTGGTTTGGTTTTAAGCTCTAGCTCAGCCTTGCCCTGCTGATGACTCAAGTCGATCGCACATTCCCAAAGAGGGACAGGCGGCTGGGTGGGCAAATGATCTAAGATTTCATATAAACAACTTTTCTGACTGCTAGAGCCAGCGTTCATAACCAGTATTTTCATGGCCTCAGCAGTATTTCCTTAATCATTAAAGTAGAAGGTATTCAAAAATTAAGTCAACCCTCTAGGTCAAGGTCTAAAGTTTCACCCAACTGGTCTCAGCGATTCACACTACGGAGTGATGAGCAAACTGAGGTTTGGCTATAAGTTGGAACTATAGGCAATTCAAGCAGGTCAATTACTATATTAGAGCCCATTAATTCACTGTTCTGCTTAGTGCCAATTTTTGAAGTTTAAGCGGCTGCTGACAAGGTTATTTTTATTAATATCAAATATTAACATCAAATATTAATTATTAATTCCTGGAAGTCAGTGGTTGGGAATAGGGACAAAATTTAAGTTCTTGAGTGGTAAGTTTTTATGCTCAGGATCAAGGTTTAGAAAAATGCAAATTCCTTTGATCGGTAATCTGACTGGTAAAAAGTCACAAGCGGAAAAAGACAAATCGGGGCAAAAACCCTGGGCGATCGTGCTGGTTGCTGCGGTTTTGATTGGTAGTGGAGTGACGGCTGCCCGTATCTTCAGCAATCCAAATAGTGAAGTGGCGATCGCGGATCTGACTGTACCAGTACAATCTCAGGCACTAAGTGTCAAAATTAGATCCAGTGGCACAGTAGTACCAATTAAAACTGTTAACCTGAGCCCCAAAGTGACTGGCCGATTAACAGAACTATATGTAGAGCAGGGCGATCGGGTTAGTAAAGGGCAGCTGATCGCCAAAATGGATGACTCGAACATTGTGCCCCAGGTGTTGCAAGCTAAAGCCAGCTTAGCTAATGCTGAGGCAAATTTAGAAAAACTGCGCAATGGTAGCCGCCAGGAAGATATTGATGCGGCGATCGCCAGGGTAGATGCAGCCAGAGAACGCATGGAGCTGAGTAGTGCCAAGGTAGACCGCAATCGTAGTTTGGTGGCAGAAGGGGTAATTAACCGCGATCGCTTCGATGAAATTAAAACCGACTACCAAACCAGCCTCGCCAGTTTGCGTGAACAACAACGCCAGCTTGAATTATTGCGTAATGGCAGCCGCTATGAAGATATTGCGATCGCTGAGGCTCAGGTTGAGCAGGCCAGAGCTAGTTTACGAAACGTAGAAGCGCAGCTAGACGATACCCTAATTACGGCTCCATTTGCGGGCATCATCACCCAGAAATTTACTAACGAAGGGGCGATCGTTACGCCTACTACCTCCGCCTCAACTACCAGCTCAGCGACTTCTTCGTCAATCGTGGCGATCGCCAGTGAACTGGAAGTGTTGGCAAAAGTACCAGAAATCGACATTAGCCAGATTAAGATCGACCAGGAAGTAGAAATCTTAGCCGATGCCTACCCCGATCAGGTATTTACTGGCCGGGTAAGATTGATTGCGCCAGAAGCGGTAATCGAACAAAATGTGACTTCCTTTGAGGTGCGCATTGCGATCGAATCGGGTCAAGAAGAGTTGCAATCGGGCATGAATGTGGATGCGGTTTTCATTGGCGAACGGCTCGCTGATACTTTGGTGGTGCCCACTGTGGCGATCGTCACCGAAAAAGGACAAACTGGCTTGTTGCTCCCGGCCGATCGGAATAGGGTAGAGTTTCAACCGGTCACGATCGGCATTAGCGTAGATAACCAGACCCAGATTTTAGATGGGATTGAAGCCGGCACTGAGGTTTATATTGAGCTACCGGAAGCGGAAAAACGTCGCCGTCAGTTTGAACAAAATTAATAGCCTGATCCCTAGGATCTAGATGGTTAATTGCCAATCGCGGTTAAACATTTGCCTTGCCACCAGTTTAGTTAACAAAATCGTCACCAGCAAATTAGTCACCACGATCGCCAGCATCACCCAAAATTGCAGCGCGATCGCCATAAATGGAGTAACGCCACCGATTAACTGTCCCGCAGTTAGCGCAGGGATTGTAATCACGGCAGCCACAGTCATGCTATTGAGCGCTGGTAGCATCGCTGATTTGATCGCTTGATTTTGCAAAGCTTTAATCGCCTGGTTAGGACTAGCCCCCAGACATAAATGGGTTTCGATCTCATGGCGACGGTTGGTAATCTCGGTGACCAGACGATCGGCTGCGATCGCCCCAGCACTGGTGGCACTCCCCAACATCAAGCTAGCCAACGGTACTAAAAACCTAGGTTCATGCCAGGGCTCCGGTTGAATAATTAACAGCAAGACATAGAGCAGAACAGCGGCAGTGCTGAGGAATACTACTGTCCATAGCAGTGGCAGCGCCGATTTGATTTTGCGAGGCAGACGGTTTTGCGATTCTCGCACCACAATAAAACTCAGCAAGCCCACCATAAACAACGTCACAATCGGTTCAGACAGGGCAAAGATCGCATCCAAAAAGTAACCAATGATTGCCAGTTGCACCGCCGCACGAACCACGGCGATCGCAATATTTTTAGTTAGCCCCAATTGTTGCCATTGATCCAGGCCAAGCGCGATCGTAACTAGGCCAATCGTTAGGGCGATCGCTTCGAGGTTAACCTGAAAAGATAAATTCATCAGTTAATAATTTGGTTTGCTTTGATACAAAGTGGGGGCAAGAGTATTAAAATGTTTAACCAGTCTTTAAATGATTATTTTGTCCTGAACCCCATTTAGCTAGGTAATTAAGTAACTAATCTTTATTTACTTAACTGTATAGTTATAGCCAGTTATAGCCTTGTCTAATTCAGTTCCATCTAAGCTAGAGATTTAGACTTTAGCTAGAAAAGCTAGAAAATAGCATTGCCCAATTCAGAGCAGATATGGCATTTGATGCTATTTATTATTTAAATTCTGGCGCGGCAACAGCCTCATACGATTACAGGTTTCAGTAGCAGCAAAGGCTAGCACAATCAATTAATTTCGCTTTAATTGACTTTAATGGCTTAATTACATTGAGTAGCAGAACAACAGAATCAGCAATTATCAACTTAAGTATTAACCTAAATTTCCAGTAATGAAAACCTGGCTACAGACCGCCGATCGCCTGGGCATTTTGCCTCCCTATGTATTTGCTCGTTTGGATGAGCTCAAGCAACGTGCCAGAGAGCAGGGCTTGGATTTAATTGATTTGGGGATGGGAAACCCTGGCGGCCCCACCCCGGAGGCGGTTGTAGAAAGTGCGATCGCTGCGCTCAAAGACCCCGATAATCATGGCTATCCGCCCTTTGAAGGCACAGCCAGTTTTCGACAAGCGATCACCAAGTGGTATCACCGACGTTATGATGTGGTGCTTGATCCCGATGGCGAAGCGCTGCCCCTAATTGGTTCGAAGGAAGGTTTAACCCATCTGGCATTGGCGTTTATCAATCCAGGCGATCTGGTGTTGGTGCCCAGCCCAGCCTATCCTGCCCATTTTCGAGGGCCCTTGATTGCTGGCGCTGAGCTATATGAAATGGTACTGAAGCCAGAAAGCAACTGGGTAATTGACCTGGATGCGATCCCGGTCGAAATTGCCGAACGCGCCAAGGTACTTTATTTTAACTACCCTGGCAATCCCACTGCTGCGGTTGCTCCCAAGGAATTTTTTGAACAGATTGTCGCGTTTGCGCAAAAGTATAAGATCCTGTTGATCCATGATCTTTGTTATGCCGAACTTGCCTTTGATGGCTACGAACCAACTAGCCTGCTGGAAATCCCCGGTGGAATTGACATTGGCGTAGAGTTCCATACCCTGTCAAAGACCTATCATATGGCGGGCTGGCGGGTTGGCTTCGTGGTGGGCAATCGCCATGTAATCCAGGGTTTACGCACCCTCAAAACCAATTTAGACTATGGCATTTTTTCGGTGATTCAGACTGCGGCAGAAACAGCGCTGAATTTGCCCGACTCTTATTTAGACATTGTCAGAACCCGCTATCGGGAGCGGCGGGACTTTTTGATCGAGGGGTTGGCCAAGCTGGGTTGGCATATTCCCAAAACCTACGCGACGATGTATTTATGGATTCCAATTCCACCTAGCGCCAAGGATTCCACTGATTTTGCCCTGGAAGTTTTGCAAAATACTGGCGTGGTGATGACTCCTGGTAGTGCCTTTGGTAAGGGTGGTGAAGGTTTTGTGCGAATTAGTTTGATTGCCGATCGAGACCGCTTGGCTGAGGCGATCGATCGCATGGACAAGGCTGGTATTAGGTTTGCATGATCGCAATTGCCGATCGAAATTATTTAACCCGTCTCAGCCGTGCCATAAAAAATCCATCCATATCATGGAGGTGGGGTAGCACCTTGATCCAGCCCTGTTCAGTGATGAACGAATAGGCAGGGTTATTTTGCTCCGGTGGCTCTAGTTGCCAGTGGGAATGCTCAGCCAGGAATTTAGTTACTATTGCTTCATTCTCTGCTGGATGCAGCGTGCAGGTGGAATAAACCATGATCCCATTGGGTTTGACCCAGGTGGCCGCTTTGGTAATTAATTCTTGCTGTAATTGCGCCAGCTCAACGATCTGCTCCGGGGATTGTCGCCAGCGGGCATCGGCATGGCGGTGCAATGTGCCCAGGCCAGAGCAGGGTACGTCTAGCAAGAGCCGATCGCCATAATCCTGCCAATCCTCGATTTCGCGCAGATCGATCGCCCTGGTCTGCACATTGGTAACCTGCAAGCGATCGCAATTTTGCTTAACTTTCTTCAACCGTGAAGCCGCCCGATCAATCGCCCAGATTTTGCCCCTATTGTCCATCAATTCAGCCAGATGGGTAGTTTTGCCGCCCGGTGCGGCGCAGGCATCAATGATTGTTTCCTGGGGCTGCGGGTCGAGCAGAAAACCAGCCAATTGGGCACTGGCATCCTGAACTACCCACCAGCCTAGCTCAAACCCAGGTAGGTTGCTGATTTTACCGGCTCCCTGGCTCAGGCGGATTGCATTGGGAATATAATCAAGTGCTTGGGCAGCGATCCCGCGATCGGCAAGGGCTTGCAATAGCTGTGGGCGATCGATCTGTAACTTGTTTACGCGCAAGTCAATATGGGGCGATCGATTAAACCACTCACATAGCTGGTTGGTGGCAGCAAGGCCAAATTGCGCTAACCATAGTTCAACAATCCAATCGGGGAAGCTATGCATAATTCCCAGCGATCGGACTAGTTCAGTTTGGGGCGGTTTATTGGTTTGAGAATCTGTTAGTTCTGATTTTGATATGGAAACATCAAAGGCAATTTCTTCCTTAATTTCCTTTTGCTCCACTCCGTTAAGATTTAGCTCTCGATCGATTAATTCCCCATCTACGATCGTTGCCCACAGGCTATCCTTTTCCTTGGCGCGGCTAATATTTCGCAGGATCGCATTCACCAATCCCGCCAGTCCAGACATTTTATTTTGCTTGGCCAGTTCAACCGTAGTGTTAACCGCAGCGGAATCAGGCACCTGGTCTAGATATACAATTTGATAGCTGCCAATTTGCAAGGCCATTAATAAATCAGGCGGTTGCTGAGTGGCTGGCTTGCGGGCAAATTTATCAATCAAAGCATTCAAGCTACGCTGACGACGCACAATGCCATAGACCAGCTCCGTGAACAGGCGGCGATCGCTACTACCCAAATCTAGATTCTTGCTCAAAATTTTATCCACGGCCATATCAGCATAAGCCCCCCGCTTGTGGATGAAACGGAGGGCATCTAGGGCTAGTTGTCTGGAATTAGTTGGCAAGATTGATCCTAATTAATTTCTGGAGGTTAGCTACTCACTGCTTATCTCTTGATTTAGATTTAAGGGAGTAGAAAATATTGATGCCTTCCAGCCTACATCCTAATTGGTAACAAATTGAATTCAAGTCGATCCCATTGAGTAATAATCGTTGCCAGTTAATTTTCCTGCCGTCTGCTCAGCATGAAATAGTAAGCCAGTTGCAGCAATGCCGAAATTGCCGTGGCGACATAGGTAAAAGCGGCAGCACTGAGAATCTTTTTGGCGGCCTTATGTTCTTCGCCTTGCAAGATATTTAAATCATCAATGATGCGTAAGGCACGGTTAGAGGCATCGAACTCAACCGGTAAAGTCACCACATGGAACAGGATCGCCGCCAGGAATAGGGCAATGCCAATGTTAACAAAAATAGGACTGAGCCCCAACACCAGGCCACCAATCACCAGTATTGGCCCTAATTGCGAACCAATATTAGCCGCAGGCACCAGCGAGGCGCGAATATTCATGGGCTTATAGCCTTTCACATCCTGCAACACATGACCACACTCATGGGCAGCGATCGTTGCCGCCGCGATCGATCGGGAGCCATAGATCCCTTCTGAAAGTCGCACCGCCTTGGCCGAGGGATCATAGTGATCGGAAAGCTCGCCAGGGATCGGCTCCACCTTCACATCCTGCACGCCCATCTTATTGAGGATTGCTTCTGCTACCTGCTTACCAGTCATTCCCAGGCTTGATTCTACCTGAGCATATTTTTGGTAAGTGCCCTTAACCTGAAATTGCGCCCAGCCAATCAACAACATGCCGGGGATCGCCACAAACAGTAAATACATGGGATCGAAATACATCTTATACCTCCACTAGAAAATCAACTTACTAATGTATCTTGATGCTTGATAAGCCTATGTTTATCGAAAATCTGATTTTTGGTGTTTGCAAAGATTTAATCTGGAACATACATAAGATTGTGCCTGCTAGAATCCGCTTCTTCAAGTGATGTTTACACCACTTAGGGCAGGGGGCGATGGCTTCAGCGACCAAAAGCTGGCTAGGAAAGCCTAATCCTAGATCGAGAAAATAGGATTGCTAATTTCAGCTTCAGTGGCGATTTCAGTGGCGATCGCCCATATTCACCCCTAGCAAATTGTCCAGCAAATAGTAAATATTATGACAATCCAAGTGCTGCTATTGACCTCCTGTCATGAAATGCTGTATTTTCTAAGTAATAAAAAATGTTTTAAATTCTGTATAAAAAGATACAAACTATTGATCTTTCTGCTTAGATGAAGGATAAAATACGATTCCGTCTCAAAATAAATATCAAATATTAAATAAGCCCATGGTCATATTGTCGTTATCAGATGCTAATCCTGTCTCCTTGCTTACTCCCTGGGGGCGTGAAAGTGGGATCTCTTATCAGGGTGCTAACTTTTTACCTGTGCAGCACTATCCTAGCCTCAATGAAGCGATCGCCGTATGTCGGCGCGACCTGGATGTGGGCTTAATGTCGATCGTGGTTAATGAAAATGGTCAGATCAGGATCTGGAGTCCACTACCAGATGAGTTGGTAGGCCCAGATGAGTTGGTAGGCAAAGATCAGCAAGATTTACCCTTGGTGAGAGCTAGTTAGCGGTCTGCAAGCAAGTTAAGATCCAAAACGAAAATAGGCTACTTATTAAGGAAATTAGGTTGATTGATATTTGATCGATATCATTAACTAATATCAAACTAATATCAGTAATTAAAGGTAACTAGTATAAAGAACCGCTTTGGCCTGGTCTGATTAGTAACACAAAGCTGAAAGTGAGCAATAGTGAGCAATAGTGAGCAATAGTGAGCAATATCTAAGCAATTATTTGAAAAGGCGATCGGCTATTTTTTGAAGATTAGCAACAAATCGGATCAAGAAATAATCAGTAAAAGTAATAATCTGGAAACCTTCACTAGATCGATCGCATCATAATAAATAAACTAAATCAACTAAATAAACATACTAACTATTTCAGGCGGCCAGTTTCGCCTGGTTTAGCGGTTAGCAAAGATGTAATGGGCTGATTAGGGTGTGATTGGAATTACCACGATCGCGTGCGCAGCGTCAGGTATGGAATCAGTTTATCGGTCTATTATTACCATATTGTGATAGTTGATTAACTTAGTTGTTGCGTGAAAAGTAGAAATCGATCCTTTAGTCCCTATAGATTCCTGTAGGTTCTTCCCTGAGTAGATTTCTGTTATTCCTGTTTGCAACGATATGGTTATTGATGATTCCGAGACAGAGAGACAGATTGAAGTGTAGCTAAGTTCTATTTGCTTAGAGTTAAAAGAGCTAGATTCAATTTCTTGCTTAAATGTTATATCCACAACGGAGCGATTAAGCCTCTGCTTGTAAGATTAGCTTTTTGCCCGAAAGTAATTGATTGCTCTTGATTACTCTTTTGAATCTGGATCGTGGGTTTACTTAAAGTAGAAATAGCGATCGAGAATCAACTATCCAAATCTGATTCCCATTTGTTGAAAAGCCAATTGCCCGATTGATTTAAATTTTGCTCAATGAGTCCCTCTACCCGTATAAGTTCTTGGATTGGTACTATTGTTGGTGACCGCGATCGCTATCGCATCACCGAGCATATTGGCGGCGGTGGCATGGGTGATGTGTTTCTGGCAGTCGATACAATTCTGGGGCAAGATGTAGCGATTAAGCTCCTCAAAGAGCGACTGGCCAACAAAGGGAATCTGAAGAAGCGATTCGAGCGCGAAGTTCTTCTATGCGCTGGAATTAAAAGCGAAAATGTAGTGCAGGTGAGAGATTATGGCCTCACCAACAAGGGTTATCCCTACTACATTATGGAATATTTACAAGGCCAAACCCTGGGCAGAGTTTTGCGCCGAGAGAAGCGAGTTAGTCTAGAGCGCACTATTTATATTATTAATCAGATTTGTAATGGTTTGCAGTTTGCCCACCAGGGTGTGTCGATGTGGGATAGCGAAGTAGGTCGCAGTGAGGTGGTGCAAGTGGTGCATCGTGATCTCAAACCAGCAAATATCTTCCTGATGCCAACTAGTATGGGTGAATTGGTTAAAATTCTTGACTTCGGGATCGCCAAAATTTCTGGACGATTCGATGATGAAGAATCCGATGCCACTAATACTGGTACTTTCATTGGTACATTTCAGTATGCCTCGCCTGAACAGCTAGAGGCGATCAAGGATATTGATGGTCGTGCTGATATTTATAGTCTTGGCATGATTATGTATGAGATGATCAGTGGCCATGATCCATTTGGGTTTGATGCTGCTGGGAAGAAGGATTCTAGTGGTATGCGCTGGGTGCGTGCCCATTCGATTCAAGCGCCAATTCCGCTCAGGGATCAACCAGGTAGTGAGAGTTTACCCCCTGCCTTGGAAGCGATCGTAATGCGCTGCCTGGAGAAAGATCGTAACGATCGCTTTGCTTCGGTGAATGATTTAATGACAGCGTTGCGAACTTCGCTAGAGCATAGAATTGATGATGCGACTGTGGCGCGATCGATGATCATGCCACCTTATCCGCAATCGCCCATTGCCAATGTAACTAATTCTGCCCCACAATATGGGCGTGAATCCCGCGAACTAGTTGATCGGGAGCAACGAACTGAGGCAACACCGGAAACCCAGGAAATAACTCCGCAGCGATTGCCGGATCAAACCAAAGCTCATTTAGAACAACTAATGCTTTCCCATGTTGGGCCAATCGCCACGATCTTAATTAAAAAAGCAATTGCTAGATCGACAACGATTAAAGATTTAGTTGAGCATCTAGTACATAATTTGCCAGATGGGCATAGGGCTAAGTTTCGATCGCAGGTAAATGCCTTGCTCAAGAATACCCATGATGACACTGAGCCAGGGACTAGGCCACAATATACCAACTTAACCTCAGCCCTATCATCAGAATCCAGGCATTCTTCTGCTCCTCTGTCAGGTATTACCCAGATTGACCAGGCATTCTTAAGTAAATGCGAAGCGGAATTAGCTCACTTTATTGGCCCAATGGCGAAGTTGATTGTGCAGAATGCGAATCGCAAACTTATGCCGCAGGATTTTGTCGAATCGATCGCCCGTCGGATTCCCAGTCCCACCCATGCCGATCAGTTTCGCCAGCGCATGTTAGGTGAAATTCAGTAGTTCGTTTGCTAAGCTAATTACGATTAAATTAAAACTAGCAGCTCTCAACGAAATAGACATATATGTGTAGAGACTGTTTAGCATCTATCTTCATATTCTTCTTGCTTCCTCAGATAAAAACGATCGCCAAGTTCTCACATATACCATAAGGGAATAATCATCGTTCTGACTATCCCCTTAAGCTCTATACCTATATCTAGATTATTTTATCTAGATTATTTAGCGCCAGATCCTTTGCCAGAAAGGAACATCACTCGCTGGTAAATTTGGCACATTGGCCTCGCGACGAATTTGATTAATATCCCACCCAGTCAGGCTGGCCAGAGTTTGGGCTTCACGTTCAAATCTAGCTGGTAGCGATCGCCGATATTCCCTACCAGCATCACAATTTGCCTCGCCGGTAAAAGCATGTCTGAGCACATAGCGCCCCTGAAAGAATTGGCGATTGCCGGTTTCCTGGAAGATCAAATCCGCAGGAAAGCGATCGCGGCTGTAGCGCACATGAATGCGCGTCATGAAAACACTGCGACGGGTTGGCATTGGTCTAATCCGACCCCTTGGCATGGGAGGCATAATTGGCATCGTGTTACTACCAGGATCATCAAGCCAAAATACCCCAGCCTGACGCAATTCCTGCGGCGTTAAGGGATTTGCTGAACAGGGATCGCAACTTGCCATATCCCAGGCATATTCCAGAAAAGCTACTTTCCTCCCCTCCCTTTGATAAGCAGTGCTAAACATGGCCTTATAGAAATCCCCAAATTTATTTTTAATATAAACAGGGATCTCGCTATTCGAGGGAATCTTCACCAGGCGATAGTTAGTAAGCTCTGCCTGCCCCTTCGGCGAAAGAACATAAACCAAAAGATCTTGAGCTTGATTGGCGTTTGCCATCCCCAATCGAATTGGTAGCATGAATCGCGGTGATTCATAGGCGATCATAATTGGTCGTAGGAATTGAAAATCGCTCCGCTGAAACTGTTCCAGATTTACCTTCGCCACGAAAAACTTTAAGCCCTGGCGGATATATGGCTGTAGTAATTCTCTGGCTCCATCAGGAATCCGATAATTATTTTGACGCAGCCAGGTTTCTAGGCCACTTGATTCCTTGGCACTAAGGATGAGAATGTCATATTCTCCCACCAAGAACTTTGATTCGATCGTTACGCCTAGAGCCTGATCTGATGAACTTTCCAGAGGAGCAGAAGCAGGTAAGTTAGCCGATCGCCTTAGCCTATCCTCATATAAAACTGGCGCACAGGGATCAGCATCAAAATATTCCACCAATCGCGGCGCACTGAATTCATCCAGCCGCTCAATGATTTTTTGCTCACCGATCCGCACCTGTTCTTTCTCTAAAACTGTCGGTACTGGCACCACGATCGCAAAATCTTTTACTTCCCCCTGATAGTCATTCGCCATTGTTAGAATAGTGCGATCGCCATCACGCGCTAGCACAACCTGGGAAGCTTGGTTATAAAGCTTGGCATCGGCTTTGGAAACATAAAAGCCACAAAATGCCCAGGCCGCCGGAGCAGCGGTCAGAAAGATTAAACAGACAGCGATCGCTGCAAGACAGGTTCGTAATAGTCGCATGGTTAAATACTCGTTTTCTTGGTAGTCATTCTTAGTAGTCCAGAGATATGCTCAAAAAGAATCCTTTGAATAACAAACTATAATTACTGCTTTTTTGGCATAGAACAGCTAAAGAGCAGAATGAGGGGTTAATAATAATTGCTTGGGCTTGAACCAGTTGAACCTTGGCGATCGCCACATGTAATCAATTCCGATCGTCAGCGGTGACATTGCAAACAAAGCCCAGAAGATTGCCTCTGGCACATAAAATTGATGGCGGAGAACAAAGCTAAGCAGAGCGATCGCAGCCGCCCAAACCAGTCGGCCAGCCCTGGCATTAGGAATCGATCGCGGGTCGGTAATCATAAAGAAAGCAAATAAGAGCAGCGATCCACTCATTAGATGGTGACCAAACACATCCCAAGTCCAGCCCAGGTAAAGATTACGCACTGCCTCTAAGAGGGCATAAGTTCCTAAGAAAGCAAAGGTAGTATCTAAGCGTCCTACCTTTTTGAGCACCATGCCCCCAGCACTAAGAAAAAGAATCGCATACCACCAGTCTTCACCCCATTGGCCAGGCGAAATCCAGGCATCGTTAGTGAGCAAGAGAACGGCGATGATGCCGAAGTTAGCGGGATTAAACCAATGCTTACCGCTACCATTTGGATGATGCAAACGGAACATAAATTTACTGCCGATCGCTAAAATCCCCGCAAAGATCATGGTGCTATAGCTTTGCGATCGCAACAGCAAACAGATTGCCAGGGCTGTAATGGAAGCGCTAAACAAAGGTGATATGAAACGATAAAAAGAAGTAGCGATCGACTGATTTACAGAACCTATTGATTTTGCCTTTGGCTCCTGATGCTGTGGTGAAAATGATAAACGATCGCGCCATGATAATAGGAACAGAGCGATCGCTTGCGTAACCCAACAAGTAATTAACATTACACCCACAATTCCAGGCTTGAGCGTCCAGTCCCTGGAGCCGATCCCCAATAATAGGAAGCTAGATAGGAATAGAATTTGATAAATGCGGGCATCCTGCTTAACCTTCTTAAACAGTTTTTGGAGTTCTAAGATCATTACTCTTACTCGCTCACGTATGGTGATTTGATTTAGCTTTGCTTGCGTTAATTTATAGGGGAATACTCTGTGACCTGGCCAATGACTGAGGGGAGGGGCGATCGAAAACTTATTATTTAACTTCTTTACAGCAATATTGTGGGGGTAAGGATGGGCACGAAGCCCACCCACGCTCAATTGCATAACTAGACAATTGATGGTTAGGCAATTGACAAAATATTCATCGAACATGTCCTATTAAACTACCCAGCTTTGTTTATGGCTAGGTGGCTATATTGCTGAGGGGCTGGAACAGTGATAGGCAAAGTATAATTGCAGATAGATTGCTTTTTGGCGCGGTTGCATTTTTGGTAACAATTTTGCCAGGGGCGATCGCTTTACCCCATTCGATAGCCGTACGGCTCTAAACTCCTATGCTGCACGATCTCTCTATCAAAAATTTTCGCTGTTTCCAGGACTTCCAGATCGATGACTTGGCCAGGGTTAATTTGATCGTGGGTAAGAATAATAGTGGTAAGACTTGTTTCTTAGAAGCGATTTATTTGTTAACTAATGGAGGATGGCTTCATTACATGACGGATATGCTTGATAGGCGTGAGGAATATGCAAGTTCAGCCTCTTTCAGGGATAAGTCGGGCTTGTTTTATGATATCACCAATATTTTCTATGGTCGGGAACCTTTCATAAGTAATAAATTTGTAGAATTGTCATCTAGTTCAGAAAGCGTTCTAAACCTTAGTGTCGCTCTAAGAAGTGAATTTCAAAAGCAAGCTCAGTTACCTCTCTTTGATACTGATTTAAGCTCTGATGATATTAATAGAGCCCTCTATTATCTTGTTATTTCAAATCATTATCCTCCTACAGGAGAGAGTATTTATGTTGATGATCAAGGAATAATGCAAGCTCCGTCTTACAGAAATAGATTAGCCTATAGTAGAAAAGCAAGTTGTTTATTTATTTCACCCAAGGGATTAAGCTTGGGAAAACTTTCTTCGCTATGGGATGACATAAGACTTACTAGTAAAGAAGATAAAGTCATTAAATCTCTTAAAATATTAGAACCTGATATCAGTGGTATACACTTTAGTAGCGCATCTAGTAGTAACAGTATTTCAGTTCTATTCAAAGGACAGAAAGTGCCGATCGGAACCCTTGGCGAAGGCGTACAGCGAATCCTAACCCTGGCGATCCATGCCGTTAGCGTAGAGAACGGTTTTCTCTTAGTTGATGATATTGATACAGGCTTATATCATGGTGCTCAGCTCGATATGTGGCGCTGGATCATGCAGGTAGCTAAAGAACTCAATATTCAGGTATTTGCTACTACCCACAGTTGGGATTGTGTGGCGGCATTTCAGGAAGCCCTAGAAGAAATTGGCGATCCTGCCTATGGGCGATTGCTACGAATGGAGCGCCGCGATAATGGTACTCAACCGGTTGAATATAGTGCCAGAGAATTAGCGATCGCTGTAGATCACGGGATCGAGGTGCGTTAATGGCTCGACCTAAACAATCAGATAGTAACGAACCCAAAATCCTACTCGTTGAAGGAGACAATGATGCACGGGTTATTGCAACCTTATGCAAGCAAAGCAAATTGCCGAAAGGATTTGAGATAAAGATACCTGAAAGCTTTAAGAAGAATAGTATTGAAGCATCTTTTGAGGACTTAGAATCTGCTCCAAAGACTCGTGGTGTTGAAATACTTCTAGAAGAATTGGAGTCCATGCCAAAAACGCCAGATCTTAAAACCCTTGGTGTAGTTGTAGATGCTGATATTGATGTATCTGCTAGATGGCAATCGGTAAAAGGCAGGTTAACAAAAGTAGGTTATACAAATTTACCCGAAGATATACCAAGAGAGGGACTAATTCATGAATATATAGCTTCGTCTAGTGATAAGTTTTTGGCTCCTAGAATAGGAGTGTGGATCATGCCAGATAATCAGGGTATGGGTATGTTAGAAGACTTTGCCAAGCAGATGATCCCAGAAGATGATTATTTATTGCCAAAAGCAGAGCAAATTTTGACAGAAATAGAGCAAGATGGTTTAAACAAGTATACAAGCGCTCATCGCCCCAAAGCGTTAATCCATACTTGGTTAGCTTGGCAGAGAAAGCCAGGTATGCCAATGGGACAATCAATAACTGCTGGGGTGTTAATGCATGATTCAGCGATCGCAGCATCTTTTGTGCAATGGCTAATCCAATTGTTTGAGCTCACCGTTTCTGAAGCTATTGTGCAGGAATAAGAAAGGAGCAGACTATGCGATCGCCTCACCCTTCCCAAATCTGGCGTGGCCTCTTGGATCTTTTCTTGCAGCCCAACTGTCCTCTATGCGGACGATCGGCCAGAAATATTGTTTGCATCGATTGCGATCGCCAGATCGAAGCCTGTCGCTATCCCGCTTCAAGACATAGCCATGAATTAAACCAAGTTCCCTTATTTGCCTGGGGACAATACGATCGCCAGCTAAAACGGGCAATTACGATCTGCAAATTCAATCAACAACCAAATATTGCCAGATTTTTGGGTGAGAAGATGGCTCAAGCCCAGGAACTCGTTCCTAAATCAATTATTGCTAATCCTCGCTTAAATATTGTGCCAATTCCGCTCCATCCCCAAAAGCTGAGAATGCGCGGGTTTAATCAAGCAGAATTGATTGCTAGTCGGTTTGGCGATCGCACTGGCTTAAGGGTTCTTCCCCATCTATTGAAACGAATTAAGAACACGAAGCCCCAGTTTGAAACCAAAAGCAGGCAAGAACGAGAAGAGAATTTAAATAATGCCTTTATGGTCGATCGCAAATTTCAATCCTTATATTCGCAAACTAACTTTTCGGTGCTTCTTTTAGATGATATCTATACTTCGGGAGCGACGATTCGATCGGCGATCGCCGCCCTGAACAAGGCTAAAATTAAGGTTGCTGGTGTTGTGGTACTCTCAAAAACCAGTTATTAAGCGGCTAAGATAGTTGAGGACATGCTGTAATATCTGTAATCTAAGGTGAGAATCCACTCAAGTGGCGATCGGTATGGAATATTTATATCTACATGGGTTTGCTTCTGCGCCTGCTTCTTCTAAAGCTCAATTTCTGCGATCGCAATTTGCTGGGCAGGGTTTAACCTTGCATGTGCCGGACTTGAATTTGGATGATTTTAGTAGTCTCACAATTACGAAGCAATTACAGTTTTTAGTAAAGGAATATGGCGATCGACCAGTTTGCGTGATTGGCTCTAGTCTAGGGGGATTTTTAGCAGCTCATTTTGCCGCGATCGAAACGACCCAGGTTAGGAAGTTAGTTCTATTCGCACCAGCATTTCAATTTAGCGATTGTGTGGCTCAGAGGGTGGGGGCGGAATTAATGACACAATGGCGAACTGATGGGGAGATAATGTTTTATCATTATGGTAGCGATCGCCAGGTTCCTTTACAGTATAAGTTCTGGCTGGATGCTAATTCCTATCGAGATCCAATCACCGATCCGGCTGTACCGATCTTAATTATTCATGGTATTCACGATGATGTGATTCCGCCCAGGTTAAGTGAAGACTATGCCAGTAAGTACGCCAATGTGGAATTAAAGCTGGTGGATAGCGATCATCGTCTGGCCGATCGAGAGATGTTGTTATTCCTGTGGCAGTCTGTGCGCAATTTCCTAGAACTATCACAGACTAATTAATATAACTAACCTGCGGTTTTTTAAGAACCTGCCGATAGAGGTCTTCTAGGATTGTAATATTCTTATTCAATGTATATTTCTCCAAAACCCGTTGCCTAGCCTTCTTTCCCAACAGCTTGGCAAATTCAGGATGGGTAATCAATAGCGGTAAAAAATTAACCAACTGCGAAGTGACTTTACGCGGATCGAGCACGATTCCCGCCCCATTTGCCAAAACTTCACCATCTGCGCCTACATCCGTTGCCAGACAGGCAACCCCACAGGACATTGCTTCCAACAACGAAAGCGAAAGCCCTTCTACCAGCGAAGGCAGAATGAACCCATCTGCACCACGCAGAATCTCAATCCGGCGTTTCTCATCGGCAATAAAGCCCATCCAGACTATATTTGAATCACTGCCATAGGTAGATTTAAGCGTTGTTCCCGATGGGCCATCACCCACGATCGCCAACTTGCAAGTATCTGGTAGTTTCAGTTTCCGCCACGCCCGCAGCATTGCTTCCACATTCTTTTCGAGCGCCAAACGACCTTGATAGACGAATAAATGTTCTGCGCCTAATTCCGCTTTAATATTGGAAGTGCCGGGGGAATAGCGATCGGGATCGACCCCGTTGGGAATAATCGAAATGCGACTATCGGGCACACCTAGTTTTTTAAGTAAATCCCGCTGCACCTGCGAAAAAATGATTACCTGATGGTAGTCAGCCAGCGATGGGGCATAGATTTGATAGGTAAACTGTTGGGTGCTGGAAGTGATGTTGCGACGCTTGAGATCGAAGGGTAAATGAAAAGTGGCGAGCAGTGGCAAATTAAGATCAGCGCAGATTTCTGGCAGCATGAAATCCAGTGGCGAAAGTGCCAGTGAAGCATGAACCAGATCGGGCTTGAGTTCGCGCAACGATTCCACCAGAATTTTACTGGCGCTCAGCGATGGCACTGTAAAAATTGTGGATTTATATAAAAAAGGTAAGGGTACATCCTGTCGATCGACAATCGCTCCACCGTTTGGCACAGCATGGTTCTGACTGTGATGGGTGTTACTAGAATTATTGCCATGAGCCATACTTTCCGTATCACTGGCAAAGTGCAAAAAGCTTACCCTGTGACCTCGATCGAGCAAGGCATTAGTAATTTCGCGGCCATAGGTAACGTTGCCACAAACAGGTGTTTTTTTCCCTAGCCAAGCGATGTGCATTGATAACAGTGCATAGTTGCCACCTGCCAATATACCACGCTGAATGTAACGAGGATTACAAAAGGAGCGATCGCCAAACTACATCTATCCTTAGGCATAGGTAAGTGATTAGTAATGGCTGCCCGACTTGCGATGGTGCAGTGCTGTCAGGCCATTAGGCTCCAATACCTTGCCATCTTCAACCTTGGCATATACCACCCAGTGATCGCCGCACTCCATTCGTTGTTCTACCTTACATTCCAGATAGGCTAAGGCATCTTTAAGGATTGGTGAACCATTTTGAGCGGGTTCTGTTTCCACATCAACGAAGCGATCTTCGCCAGGGGCAAATTTCTTGAGGAAGTGACGATATAGCTGCTTCTCTTCTTCCAAAATATTCAACACAAAACGATCGCCTTGATGCATATAGCTTTCGATCGCCCGTTCCTTTGCCACCGATACAGTTAAACCGGGTGGGTTAAAAGTTGCTTGCGACACCCATGAGGCCAACATCGCCGAACTAACCTCTTCGCGCTTGACCGTAACGACGCTAAGCGAACCAACGATCCGCCCTACGGCTTCTTCCACCGTGGTAGTAGGCGACATTGTTTTCTTAACTTTTTTGGCTCGTTTAATGTTCTGGGCGAAGTCAGTGCCAGTTTCTTCACAAATTTGCAGCGTAGCCTGGGTGGGCTTGAATTTAATTTTGATCGGCTCAAACCCCATGTTATAGCCTGCATCCTGGAGCTTACTCGTTAAGATATCTACCGCCTCTCCACTCCAACCATAGGAACCAAATACACCCGCTGGGCAACTCTTGGGCGCATTCGCCAAGACAATTCCCAACGCGGTTTGAACTTGGGTAGGCAGATGGCCACCCAGGGTTGGCGATCCAATTAGGAATCCGGCGCACTTCTCGATCGATTCTTTTATTTCCGCTGGTTCGGCATTCTCGCAGTTAATAATTTCCACCGCGATCCCGGCTTTATTGATGCCCCTGGCGATCGCATCTCCTAGGGTTGCCGTATTCCCATAGGCGGAAGCATAGAGCAATGTTACTAAAATACTTTGTTGTTTTTGGGTCTCACACCAATGCCGATATGAACCCACCAATTCATGCAGACCATAGCGCAGCATCGGCCCATGTCCTGGCGCATAGAACTGCGTAGCCAAAGGCGTGATTTTATCAAGGGCAGTTTCTACCTGGCGAGTTTGGTTCGCCATCAGGCAATCGAAGTAATAACGGCGATCGGCGGAGAACACCTGCCAACCCTCATCAAAGACTTGATCACTACAGGTATGACAACCAAAGAGCTTATCAGTAAACAAAATCCCCGCCTGGCGATCGTAGGTACACATGCCGTCGGGCCAGCGTGGCGTAGGGGTAGGATAAAACTGCAATACTTTCCCTTTACCCAGATCTAACTCTTCACCACCACGCATAATTTGCAGCTTGAGCGGCTCTGGGCTAATCCCATTTTCATTTTCATCCTTGCCGAAACCTTCCTTCAGGGTAATCGCACCAGGGTTAGTACAAACTAAGGTAATGTTTGGATTGAGCTTGAGTAATTCCTTGATCGTCTCGATCCGGTTCGGGTTAACGTGCCCCAGGATTACATAATCTACGCGACGAATATCGATGCGACTTTGCAGGGCTGCGAGGTAAATCTGGGTGAAAGTGCCGCCCGGTGGATCGATAATAGCCATCCGATCGCCCTGAAGCACAAAGGAATTCGCCGTCGTGCCCCGCTCCAGTGCATATTCAATCTCAAAACGCAATCGATTCCAACTCCGCGCCCGCAGAGCTAGAATTCCCTCCGCGATCGGGGCGGCTTGAACATCACGGGGTTTATTTTGTGGCATTCTTTTTTACCTCAGAAAGGTTAGCTTTTCTACGAAAAGGAATGAGCTAGACAATCGGCAAACTCAGGGAGTCTAATCCACTAGCTTAAATATTTGACTTTCAGATGGAACGGAGAAGGAATGAGGGCGATCGCACAAATTCTTGATCCCTTGCCGACTAAGTGGATTGAGAGTACATGAGAGTGCAAATGATCAAAAGCTTTGTTCTGACTCACTTACAAAAATCCATGGATAATCGCCTATCAATAATAAATATTTAAGAACTAAAAACTAATAGAACTAAAAACCTAATAATGATTACCCACTTTACGGTGGTGGGTTGCAGTCAGGGTATCGGTCTTAGACACTCGACCTAGTTCGGCTGTGGAATAAACGATCCAATGATCGCTACATTCCATTCTGCTTACCACCTTGCATTCAATGTATGCCAGAGCATCAGCCAGGATTGGCGAATCATTTTCCGCAATCCGCGTTTTCACCCCCTCAAATCGATCGGCTCCAGGTGGAAAGCGCTTCAGAAAATGCTGCATTAGTTTGCTGTAATTACCCTCTTCCAAGATATTCAACACAAAGCTATCACCCACCTGCATCAATGATTCGATCGCCCGATCTTTGGCCACTGCGATCGTCAATCCCAGGGGCTTAAAACTAGCCTGAGCCACCCAGGAAGCCAGCATCGCACTTTTCACTTCGCCTTTTTGAGCGGTAATAATGTACAAACCACCAGCTAGGCGACCCACCGCTTTATCCACATCCGCATCCAGGGACTTCATCTTTTTAATATTCTGCTTCAGGCTCAGCAATTGCCCCATGTCCGTGCCCGACTCATCGCAGAGCTGGTAAATCATTTCGGAGGGTTCTTCTTTGATCCGAATTTGGGGGAAGGCTGGCTTTAGCCCCAGGTCAGTTAAGTTATTAGCGACAATATCGATCGAGGTATCATCACCGCCATAGGACTCGAACAGACCAAAGGCTTGCTTGCTGTGGGCAGCGGCCAGGATTGTGCCCAATGCTAGCTCTGTGGCCTGAGAATTACTAGGTGGCATGGCGATCGCAATTCCTGCCGCATGTTCAACTAGCTCCCGCAATTCCTGCATATCCGACGACTTGAGATCCATCATCTCTACGGCCACGCCGGTTTTGGTAATCCCACGGGCAATTGCCTGACTAATCCGATCGCTATAGCCATAATCAGAGGTATAGAAAACCGCTACGGTAGTTTCACCCTTGGTTTGCGATTGGCTCCAGGTGCGATAGTTTTCGGTTAATTCCTTCAGGTTATATTTCAATAATGGGCCATGACCATTTGCCACTGTGGTGATTTGGGGCAGATCATCCATTCGCTTCATTGCCGAGATCACCGATCGCGCATTGGGAGCCATCAAGCAATCGTAGTAAAAGCGGTAGTCGGGGGCAAGGTCTTTAAGTTCTTCATCGTAGAGGCGATCGTCACAGAAATGCATCCCAAAAATATCGCAGGTATAGACAATTTCTGTTTTGTGGTCATAGGTCATCATTGTGTCCGGCCAATGCAAATTAGGCGCATTCACAAACTGCAAGATATGGCCATTGCCCAGATCAATTTGATCGCCGTTTTTAACCACCTGGCGTTCAAACGGTACATGCACCAGGTCTTCTAGGAATTTAATTGCTACCTTGGTGCCAACTACGGTGACGCGATCGCCAATTAGCGCCAATACATCACGCACCAAACCACTATGATCGGGCTCAGTGTGGCTAATCACCAGGTAATCAATTTGGGTTGGATCGATTTCGCCTTGAAGTGTAGCTAAATATAATTCTCTAAATTTGGCGTGGGAGGTGTCCACCAATGCCACCTTTTCACCACGAATAATAAATGAGTTGTAGGTAGTGCCATTTTGCAGGCCAAACTCAATATCAAACCGATCGCGATCCCAATCTAGCGATCGCATGGCGGTGGTATCGGCAGCGATTTCGGCTACCTGCATGGTCAATTTACCGGGCTTTTTGGCGGGTTTGTTGGTGGTGACTGTGGCAACCATATGTAATGCCTCCCTACTAACTTAATGCTTCTTAATGCTTATGTAGCTTATCTAAGCTTATCTACTCAGTGTAGCTTTTGATCGGTGGCTGTTTGGGTTTAGTTCGATATTGACTCTAAAACCTTTTGATTAGCACAATCAATGATTCGGGAATTGTGATGCTAATAAATAGAGATGCCGCAAAAGTTCAATTTTGTCATCGCCTAATCACGATCTCAGGCGCTATATGAGCTTTTAGGCCAAATCCTAAGCTGAATCTAACTAGTGTTTCTCAAACGATGTATTTTGCAAGATTGATATAACTAATTGATATAACTATCAGTGATTGCACCCAAGCGATCGTAATTCTTGCCAAGGAGTCCTATCGAAGCTAACTCACAATCCAGCTTTAGCTATTTCGATGAGTATTTATACTTGATTCGTATAATTATAGTTTTATCGAACTAAGGGATGATCAAGCATCTATATTAAGTAGTGAATTTTTGAATAGATTTAAAGATTCGGAGCCGAGCCCCGCATAATTTTTAGCTCTCTTGTGTGATCAGATTGTGACGATCGATCGAATCTCTTTAAAATTAAGTCCCATAAATCCCAACCTGAATCATCGATAATAGATCAACGATTTAAACGCACTTTTAAAAAATCTACAAAATACCTACCAAATTTCTACTCGATCGCTATGACCAACGAAGTCTCAACGCCCGAAAGCTTGGCGCAGCCACAACCACCAAAAATAACTTTACTCACCATGTTCCGCCTGGGTCTGTATCAAATGGGCTTGGGCATGATGTCGCTCTTGACCCTGGGGGTGCTCAATCGGGTCATGATTAAGGAGTTGGCGATCCCAGCCTTGATCGCTGCCCTAATCATTGCTGCCCATCAGTTTATGTCCCCGGCGCGGGTCTGGTTTGGCCAAATGTCCGATCAACGCCGTGTTTTAAAAATGCACCGCACTGGCTATATCTGGATTGGCACTGGTTTTCTGGCTGTTTGCTCATTCTTACTGGTGCAGAGCATGTGGCAATTTGGTGCTAGCGTCTATGCCGATGGGGGCGGTAGTTGGTCGGCGGGTTCCTATGGTTGGGCGTTTTTGCTGGCGGGTGTTTCGGCAGCCTATGGGCTCACGCTGAGTGCTGGTTCTACGCCCTTCGCGGCACTTTTGGTGGATATTAGCGATGATGAAGAGCGATCGCGCTTGATTGGGGTTGTCTGGTCAATGTTGATGGTGGGGATTGTGATTGGTGCAATTACCATTTCTAATCTGTTGCCCCCTGCCGCCGAAGCAACCACAGAAATTACGAAACTTTCGTTGTTTGCCCGCCCCGATGAACTGGCCGCATTGCAAGCCGGGGTTAACCGCATTTTTGTGATTATTCCTCTAGTGGTGCTGGGCTTGGCTGTAATTGCGACCTTTGGGATCGAGCCTAAATATTCGCGGTTCAGGGCGCGACTTGAACAGGGCGATCGGGTAGAACGAGAGGATCAAATCACCTTTGGCAGGGCTTTCAAAGTCCTTACTAGCAATCGCCAGACCGGGATTTTCTTTGGTTTTTTGCTGTTGCTCACTCTGGGCATTTTTATGCAAGACCCGGTGCTAGAACCCTACGGCGGCGATCTGTTTGGCATGAGTGTATCGGATACGGCCAAGCTCAATGCTTTTTCAGGTTCAGGCACGCTGGTAAGTATTGCCCTGGCTGGCTTTTTGATTGTGCCCCGGATCGGCAAAAATAATACGGCGCAGGTGGGTTGCATCTCCCTTGCCGTGTCCCTGGCGCTGCTGATGGTTTCTGGCACGATCGGTAACCCGATGCTGCTCAAATTGGTGATGTTGATATTTGGGATCGCCAGTGGGATCGCCACTACCGGTGCATTGAGCTTGATGCTAGATCTCACCGCCGTAGAAACCGCAGGTACGTTCATTGGTGCTTGGGGGTTGGCACAGGCAATGGCACGCGGCTTGGCGACGGTCTTTGGTGGTGGGCTTTTGAATTTGGGTAAGGGTATTTTTGTGGATAATTTGCTGACTGCCTATGGCTTGGTATTCATTTGCCAGATTATGGCGTTGGTGGCGGCGATCGTATTGTTGCAGCGGGTTAATGTGAAGGAGTTTAAGGCTTCTGCCGAGGAGGCGATCGCTACGTTGATGGCAGGTGATTTAGATTAATGCTTTTTAGGGGTTGCCCATTGGCTGGATGATTTAAAGATCTAGTGATCAGTCAAACTGATATCAGGCATATGTTAGCCATCCTTGTTGACAGCAATATCACTCACATACTATACGATGCCGCACGTTGCACAATTGATTACTCTTTTCATCTCTGAGACACAATTATTGCTAATACTTGCTTCCTCACATTGATATCAAGGTTAGGCTAGTCCGATAGTTTTTTTCAACTTTTTTAACTCAGCACTGGTCAAATCACGCCACTGACCAGGTTGCAGATCAGCCAGGGTTAAATTAGCGATCGCCACCCTTACCAATCTCAGCGTGGGAAAACCTACGGCTGCGGTCATACGGCGTACCTGTCGGTTTTTGCCTTCTGTTAGGGTGATTTCTAACCAGGCTGTGGGTACATTGAGGCGATGCCGGATGGGTGGGTTGCGCGGTGGCAAGTCTGGTGACTGGCTTAATAACTTTATCTGGGTGGGTTTGGTGCGATAGTTTTTGATCTTTATGCCCTGTTCGAGCTGTGCGATCGCCTCTGAGTCAGGAATCCGTTCCACCTGCACCAGATAAGTCCGCGCATGGCCAAATTTGGGTTCAATCAGGCGATGTTGCAAAGCTCCATGATCAGTCAGCAGCAGCAAGCCCTCACTATCTCGATCGAGCCTACCCACCGGATATACATCAGGTACATCGATGTAATCTTTGAGGGTTGGGCGATCGGTCTGTTTTCCATCACCTGCGGGGCGATCGCTGAATTGGCTGATCACTCCATAGGGCTTATAGAACAATAAATAACGATATGGCACTGGCTTTGGGGCAATCGCTTAAAATTACAATGCTATTGGTGCGGTCTAGATTAGCTAGATCCCCGTAACATAATCGCAAAGCAAGACATTTTGTTGGATTCGATCGCGGCATGACTAGCACATACTCACTTAGATACTATATATTGCTTAGTGGATAGTTATGATTACCTAATCGATCGCATAATTACCAGCTATCTAACCACGCAGAGATTAGATCTAAATTGGCTGACGTAGTATGCAGTCAAACAAAATTGATATTGAATATCGATCCTAAATTTTGATAAAGGGGAAAATCAATGAACATAAATCTTGAGCAGCTTTACACAAGGCTAACTGAGATAGTCGCGGTATTTGGGATCAAGCTCCTGTCCGCTCTGATTATCCTCATTGCCGGGATGTGGATTGCCAAGCAAATCCGTGGCATTGTTGAGCGGGTGATGGGTAAGAGCGACAATGACCCGATTTTGATCTCGTTTGTGAGCAACCTTGTTTATATTGCCGCCGTAACTTTCGTGGCGATCGCCGCTTTGGCTCAACTTGGCATTCAAACTACTTCGTTTATTGCCGTTCTTGGTGCTGCTGGTTTGGCAGTGGGTCTGGCTCTGCAAGGATCGCTGTCTAATTTTGCGTCCGGTGTATTAATGATTATCTTCCGGCCATTTAAGGTGGGGGACTTCATCGATGCAGCCGGAACAATGGGTGTAGTCAAAGAAATCCAAATTTTTTCTACAATCCTGACTACTCCAGATAACAAAAAGGTAATCGTCCCCAATGCCAGTATTACCGGTGGTAATATTACTAATTTTTCGGCAATGCCCACCCGTCGCCTCGATCTCACCTTTGGGATTGGCTATGAAGATGATATTGACAAAGCCAAAAGCTTGATTGAGCAGGTGATCGCGGAAAATAACAAAATCCTTACTGACCCTGCCCCCACGATCGGCATCTCTGAGCTAGCTGACAGCAGCGTTAACTTTGCAGTTTGGATCTGGGTTGCTGGAGCTGATTATTTTGATGTCATGTTTTATATGAATGAAACGGTCAAAAAACGCTTTGATGCTGAAGGTATAAGCATTCCGTTCCCACAGCAGGATGTATATGTCAAAACGTTTAATAACAACAATTAGTCATTAATTAGTCATTAATTAGTCATTATTAGGACTTGCTGTAGATCTCGCACAAGGGGCTAAATATGCCAATAATTAGGCTGTTTGGAGACTTTGGAGCAATGATCTAAATCTAGATGATTGATTAACTAGCTCTATCCTTCTAATTAAGATGGATCAAGCTCACTAAAAGTAGATCACGAAGTTTACTTGGTGAGTCAACAGGTTCAGGCTATAGCCAAGCCTAAAGCGATTGAATTAAAGAATGAACTAAAGAAAAGTTAGGGCGATCGGCTCTAGCTTATTTTTTTAGGTCTTACTCTAAACAACCGGATGGAAGTAAAAAGCCAGTCCCAAAATTGCATAGGTAGCCAGCAGCAAGATTCCCTCTAGCCAGTTCGATCGCCCGTCACTACTAATCGAATTAGCGATCAAAACAGCCACGCCCACTGCTACTAATTCAAACGGATTGAAATTTAAATCCATTGGTTGATTCAGCAGCCACCCCACCAGAATCAGGATTGGAGCTACAAATAATGCGATCTGCAAGCTGGAGCCCACTGCCACTGATACCGATAGCTCCATATTATTTTTCATCGCCACTGTTACGGCGGTAGTATGTTCAGCGGCATTACCAATTACCGGTAATACAATTACGCCAGTAAATAAAGCAGTTAAGCCCAGGCTCTCGGTTGCCACTTCCAGGCTATCGACCAAAATTTCTGACTCAAAAGCGACTAATAAGGTAATACCAAGCAATACCCCCACCCATAGCCACACATTTACATTTTCAGCGCCATGTTCTGTAACCAGCTCGCCTGTCTCCGCATCGCTTTCAGAAAGCTCGATCGCATCCCCTTCAAACAAATAGGTATGGGTTTTCATCGAAAACAATAGGGTTAATCCATATACCACAATTAACACCCCCGCCACTGCCACTGATAAACCCTGAAGCGTTGGCTCATCAATACCGATCGAAGTGAAGTTAACCGCTGTGGGTAACAGGATCGCAATTACCGCCAGATTCATTGCCGAAGCATTAACCCTGGCCACGGTAGGCTGAAATTCTTGTTCTTTATAGCGCAAACCACCCAAAAACATTGATAGCCCCATCACCAGCAACAGGTTGCTAATAATTGAGCCCGTAATACTGGCTTTAACCACATCCACCAACCCTGCTCGCAGCGCAATGATCGCAATAATTAATTCTGTGGCATTACCAAAAGTAGCATTTAGAAATCCCCCCAGGCTGGAACCGACGACAGTGGCAATTTTTTCGGTGGCATTTCCCATCCAACCTGCCAGCGGAATGATCGCCAGGGCAGCGGTGATGAAAGTAATGGTAGCCCCCCACTCTAAAAGATGTGATGCGATCGCAATAGGCACAAATATCAGCAAGCCGAAAGAAAGGATATATCTGGTGATCATGACCAAAACCTAGGTTGATAAGAGTGAGTTTAGCTCAAATCCCATCAAAAATCCCATCATTTGGCATGATTAGCAGAATACATACCGTTTCTAGTATTTTTACTTACTTATGCTGCTACCGATCGGCAGAGCCTATCTATGATTTTTATTTGCATAAGGCTATTTCTCTTGATCGGTTTGATCGGTATGATCGGTTTGATCGCTGCAAGTTTGTTACCTTCGCATTATTCTAAAAAAAAATTCCGCCGCTAGCGGATCAGCAAGCAGCGTCAAAAATATCAGGTTGACAATCAGCCGCATGGACTGCGACTCAACATCAACTCAGGATTAATACCCGTAGACTGCTTGATTAATATTGCTTAACTAATGCAACTAATCATTAGTCCACTGC
Source organism: Pseudanabaena sp. PCC 7367 (assembly GCF_000317065.1). Taxonomy (GTDB): domain Bacteria; phylum Cyanobacteriota; class Cyanobacteriia; order Pseudanabaenales; family Pseudanabaenaceae; genus Thalassoporum; species Thalassoporum mexicanum. The sequence continues at coordinate 4,380,275 of NC_019701.1, read as the reverse complement.
TCTTTGCCAATTAGATCAATTACCAGATCTCTGAGTAGAAAATCATTGCGTTCTAATTCAGATTCAATTGCGGGCCATTCCCGATCGGAGAAGTAATTACAAATTGTGCACAATGGCGATAGACGACTCAGCCTGCCCTCACAAACCAACTCACAGACCTGATCTCGAATTGCATCGATCGTGCAAACTGTAGGCTGTTTAGTAGTTTCTGCCTTTCTTTCTAGCAATGCCATACTAGCCTCCTTGCCCCCAGCAACGGGCATTTTTGCCTAACTGAGTTGCGATTAGATTCCCTTTTTAATTATGGGGCAAGCTCCCCAGAAAACTACAATCCGGTAGTATTTTGTTACAATCGCTACAAAAAATGCTCTGTGAGACAAGCTTATATTTTCATGACTTACTCCTCCAAATAGCGCGGAGTATTTACAGCGATCGAACTAACTATGATCTTCAATCTTTATGTGTCCCATTGCGATCGATAATTGCCTGGGCATTACGTTGCCATTGCTTTAGCTTAATTCGGCGTAATGCTGAACCAGTTAGGTTTTCATCCCAGCTTGGTTCGGAAAGTTCAGCAAGTTCGGCCAGCTTTGGGGCAACGTGATCGGGATAGGGTTGAAAATCGGCGATCGTGGTTTCCTTGGCAAAGCGCTGATTCCAGGGGCATACATCCTGACAAATATCACAGCCTGCCACCCAGTTATTTAGATTAGCAGTAATGGCTTCGGGGATCTGCTCGGCACGATTTTCGATCGTGTGGTAGGCAATGCAGCGATTGGCATCGACCACAAACGGTTGAGCGATCGCATTGGTGGGACAAGCTTCAATACAACGGGTGCAACTACCGCAATGCTCGGCATGGGGGCGATCGGTTTCTAGTTCCAGGTTTGTGAGCACTTCGCCCAAAAACAGCCAGGAACCATAATCCCGACTGATGATATTGCTGTGCTTGCCAATCCAGCCAATTCCCGCCCGCTGTGCCCAGGCTTTCTCGGCGATCGGCCCCGTATCCACATAATACCGAGTGGTAATATCATCTGCCAGCGATTCCAGCCACCTGCTCAGCGCCTTGAGCCGTTTGCCCAAAACCCGGTGATAGTCACGTCCCCAACCATAGCGGGAAATTTTGGCGCGATCGCCATCTTCACTATGCTCAACCTTTGTATAGTAATTAAGCGCTACACAAATAACCGACTTGACCCCAGGTAAACACAGGCTAATATCCTGACGCTTGGGGTTATGCATCCATGCCATATCAGCGTGGTAACCCATTGCCAGCCAGGTTTGCAATCGCTCTGTTTCTGTGCCCGAAACCGCCGCCGCGATCCCGACTCGATCGAACCCTAGCGATCGGGCTTTATCTTTTACCTTTGCTGCGGTAATCTCTGGTTGATTCATGGGGTAAATAGTTAACTATCCTCGCCCCGTTCCCGCCGGAGGCGATCGATCTCATTTTGCAAATCCTCGATTTGGCGGCGCAACTCACCGGCTTCACTAGCCTTACTACTAGTTTGCGCATCAGGCTGTTCGATTTCTACTTCCACTGAGCCCGTCGCGCCCTCACGTTTATAGTTACCCGCTTTGATCTCAGCATATTCAAAGGAATCAGCCCACTGCCCCACATAACGAATCCGCTCCACTGGCAATGGATGCGATAGAAATGTACTGGTATTACCCACGCCGTTATAGATCAAAAACTTATAAATCTGATTGAGGGTTTCTTTATCGAGATCTTGAAATTCATCGGACTGGTGCTTGAATTCAGGCAAACTCAATTCATGGCCAAAGGCTTTGCTGCCACCAGATAGCTTCATGAGCGAAGTCATTACCAACTCAAGATCGTCGGTTACCAACAAAGCTGCCCGATCGCAGGACAACTCTGCTTTGCGCCGCCACTCAAAAAATGCCACCAGCAAACCAAGTGTGGCCAGGTCGCCCAGACCGAAGGTAAATTCGCTGATTGTATGGGCTATATTCATCACCCAGATCGCCATCTGGATCAAAACCGAATGGCCGCATTTAATATGTCCCAGTTCATGGGCAAGGACAGCGCGGATCTCATCTTCATTGAGTAATTCTAAAACCCCGGTATAGAGCATGATGTAGGGCTTATCTTTACCCAGGGCATAGCTATTTACGATCGGGTTCTGCGCTACAAACAAAGTTGGCTCAGGATAAACATCCAGATCATGGGCGCACTCACGAAATATGCGATAGATCGTGGCATATTGACGTGGCCCAGCCTGAATAAAGCTGCCGGAGTTATAAATAATCCCAGGACGTTCGGCTAGAAATTCAATAAACTTACGCGCTAGGAGATCAAACCCTGGCACACTGCGGAGCGATTGCTCGGCTTGAAGATCGAGTGGGTGTCTGAAGGCTTCGCTGGAAATTCCCGTGTAGGTTGGCATATTTACTTATATCTACTTAGTGCTCATTAGTGCTTATTTAATCTAACTTCAATTCTAGCGATCGCTAGCACCGGTTTGAATTAGGCTGAGCAGATTGGTCTTGCCTACCTAATGCCAGACTAAACATGTGCCCAACAGCACCATCCAGTTTTGTTGTAAACTCTATCTTAAGGAAGATAAGGTTTTGGATCTAATTGAAAATGCTCAATGCAACATGGACTGGCAATTAGTTGACAAAGCATAGTTACTATTAAACCCTGATAAGTTTTCATGAGTTTCCAGCCAGGTAAGATCAGCAGTTTTATTGCTCGCCAGCAACATTCGTCTTTTTTTGAAAGCCAGCCAGAGCTATGTCAAGGGCTAGCGAAAGATCTAAACAATGAGTCGATCGCCAATCGGGAGATTGCCAATCCCAATTTAGCCGATGAAACAAAGTTTCTCTACTTTGCCTATGGTTCTTGCATGTGCCCAGTAGATCTAAAGCGATCGCTGGGTGAAAATACCCATGACTATGTGGTTGGAACTGCTACTTTGCATAACTATCGCCTAGGTTTTTTGCGGCGATCGTTGCGGCGTGATTGTGGCGTATTAGATGTGGTGCCTACCCCTGGCGCTCATGTGCATGGTGTTTTGTATCAACTACCCTGGCGATTGAGCGATCGGCTCGATGTCCGCGAAGAAATCCCCCACCGGGGCTATCGCCATGAAACGGTCGAAATTGAATGCAATGGTCAAATATTTGGCAATGTGCGTACCTATGTGGTGGTTGACAAGCTCAGCGATGAGATTGCCCCCAATGATTGGTATTTTAGTGTGGTGATGCGGGGGGCGATTACCTGTGGTTTACCCCAGAGTTATTGCTGGAAATTGTTTGATCATATGCATCAATTACAACAACAGCGCCAACAGGAAGCATCTTGAAGTTTGAGACTTTAAGCTTGCTAGTTTTGCTAAGACAGCATCTCGATCGCCAAAAACTCCCGCATATACTCGTTTACTAACTCCGGTTGCTCCTGTTGCACCCAATGGCTACAGCGGGGAATATATTTAACCTGCAGATCGCGTACATAGGCATCAGTGCCATAGGTTAATTCTTTGCCCAACACCGCATCATCCTCGCCCCAAATGAGCAGGGTAGGTACTTGCAATACGCCCCATTCTCCTTCTGGCAAAGCTTTCCAGGCATTGCGATAGTAATTTACCATCGCCGTGAGTGCGCCCCGCTTGGCCGCCGCGTCCTTATAGCGCTCAATGTCTTCTGGCGTAAAAGTGCTACGATTGACAGCCATGCCCGTAAACAAAATATCAATAAATTCGTAGTCATTCCATTGCAGTGCTAATTCCGGTAGCCAGGGAAATTGAAAGAAAAACACATAGCTGCTACGAATTAGCTGGATCGGCGATCGCAGCCCCGCTAAAAACTTGGCTGGATGGGGCAGATTCATCACAATCAATGATTCCACCAGCTCTGGGTGGGCATAGGCAAAATGCCAGGCGATCGCCCCGCCCCAATCATGACCAACCAACACACAGCGATCGAACCCAAGTCCCTGGATCACCCCCTCTATGTCCTTAATCAACTCCTTCATCTCATAGGCTTCGAGGGCAGCGGGTCTTTCGCTTTTGTTATAGCCCCGCAGATCAACTGCCACCACCTGATACTGTTTTGCAAAGGCGGGGATTTGATAGCGCCAGGAATACCAGAACTCTGGGAAACCATGCAGCAAAAGCATCAAGCCGCCATCGCCTTCGGTTACATAATGCAGCCTCACGCCATTGGTTTGGATATAGTCGTGGTGCCAGGACAATGCCATAGGATCAATCACCTCGATTAATCTTCCTTGTTCTCTTTGTCCAAAGTAGGCTCTGGTAGGTCAAATGGCAACTCCCCATTGATCGCATCGATTTCCCAGCGTTTATACTCATTCACCTCTTGGATGTGGGGTAACAAAATTTGCTTCAAACGCGGATTATAAAAACGATGCAAACTATAATTGCTGGTTGCCGGGAAGCCTCGCCGTTTTTTATGCTGGCCACCCGCACCCGGATCGAAAAGGTTAATCCCCTGACTAATCGCCCAATCGATCGGCGTATAGTAGCAAGCATTAAAATGCAAAAATTTCACATCCTGGGTGCTGCCCCAATAGCGACCATAGAGGCGATCGCCTTTGCGAATACAAAATGACATGCCAACTGGTTTAGGCCAATCCTCTTTGATGCCAACCACAAACACAATATGCTCTTTGAAATTATGATAGAGCGATTCAAAAAAGCGCCGATTTAAATATTTACTGCCACCCCAGAACTTATCACAGGTATCACTATAGAGGTCATACATGAAGCTGAAATAGTGGTGCGGGATTTGATCGCCAGCAAACACTTGCATTTCGATCCCCGCCTTGCTCACGCCTTTGCGCTCTTTTTTGATATTGCGGCGTTGATTGGAATCAAAGCTAGCTAAAAAATGGTCAAAATCACTAAAGTTATGATTACTCCAGGTATAGCTGTGGTGCATCCAACTACTAAAGCCGCGATGTTCTAGCTCGGTGCGCCATTGCGGATCGACAAACAAAAAATGACAGCCAGAAATATTATTACGATCGCAAAATCGATCGATTTCTGCCACGATCAAATCGGTCAGAGCTTGATATTCACTGATGCGATCGTTGAGATCGGGATGAATCAAAAAACGATAGCCAACCGCCGGTGTAAAGGGAGACATGCCCAATAACTTGGGGTAATATTCAATCCCCAGGCGATAGGACAACCTGGCCCATTCATGGTCAAACACAAATTCACCATAGCTGTGACCTTTGAGGTAAAGCGGAGCGGCGGCCACCAATACATCTTGATCCCACACCAATAAATGATTCGGTAACCATCCTTCCTTGGGCACCGCACAGCCAGAAGATTCGATATTTGATAACCACTGCCAATGGAAAAAAGGCGTAGCCAGTGGCTTAGCTAAGGTATTCCACGCCTCAGCATCCACCTGACCAATACTATTAATCCAGGTGGTAGTGAACTTGCGAGTGTTTTGCAGCATTGAATCTTCTTAAAAAAACTTCACTTAAGTTCCATTCCCATCCATCTTAGCTGCTCTCTTGGATTGATTTAGTGGCGAATTAACCTAAGTGTCCCAACCTCAAAAATCAACCTCAATTCATAGCTTAGGTATGAGGCAACCCGATCGCTAGAATCACGATTGCTCGTTCTATTTGATTTGATCCTTAAAACCACAGGTTGAGTCACTCGATCAGGTTATTATTCACGGTTATATGTTTAAATCTATTTGCAAATTCCCTAGAATAGAGGTATTACCTAATAATTAAACTCCTTGCCTTTAGATCAAACCTATAAACATAAGTTCATTATGGTTTTGTAGTGATGTTTGATTTTGCCAGGAGAGCGAGAAATTAGCGTGAATTAATCGTATTGCCATTGAGACTGGCGGTTGGGTCAGCACTTGACCTGGACTATGATTATTATGATTATATTGTAATTAAGCTGGCTTGGGCTATCTGGTAGGCATTGTGCGTTAGTGGAATGCTTTGACAAATCATTAATAATGCAAGCTGCGATCGATTGCGGAGTTGCTGGGTAAGATCTTGGCATTAACATCCTTGAATTAGGCAATCGGATCTAATAGCTTTGGGTCTAATAACTTTTGGCGGTGATTTGCACAAACCAGGATGATCGCCTATAACCTCTATAGCATCCCTTTAGCATCAATCTTAAAAGACCTAATTTGTTTGAGTTATGGCAAATTGAGTCAATGCTTCTGTACCACTACCAGTTGCTTGATTGGCTATTTTAGCGATGTTGATAAATTTTCTTGATTTTGACTAAAGCTGGCTCTCTTGATTGTAAGAACATTGTCCAGTCCTAGTGATTGGTGCATTTTAAGATAAGTAGCAAATATGACCAGGATTTATGGTAGCTATTTAACTGATTTACCACCCTGCAAAGAGCATTTGCAAATTAGATTCTTGCCCAATGCGTTGGTGCATGGCCATAAGTGGCAGCATAACGGTTCATCTGCCAATTTTGTGGCTGAATATTTTGCCACCTTTTTTCCCTATGACAGCAAGGTGGTGATCAATGGCGATCAAATTGATATCCGCGATGAAGTGAGGGGGGCAGTTAGTTATATTGCCAATGAGCTTTTGGAAAATGCGGTTAAGTTTAATAATGCCGAACCGGATCAAGCGATCGCCCTGAAATTGATGCTATATAGCGATCGGATTGTGTTTATTGCCACTAACTATGTTGATTGTGTTTGTGCCAGGCAGTTTGAAGCTTTCATTAATGAGATTACCAATACCGATCCCGATCAACTTTATATCGATAAATTAGAACAAAGTGCCATGAGTGAGGAGATGGGGGAATCGGGTTTAGGCATTTTGACGATTATTAACGATTACCAGGCCAAAATTGGCTGGCAATTTACATCCCTATTGGTAACCGAGAGCCAGGATCATCAGGAAAAAGAGCCAAATATTGCTAAATCGCACGTTGAGCAGCAGCCAGGGGCGATCGCCGTGACGGTTATGGTGGACTTACCACTGCCCCATCATTTCTGAGCAAAGCTCGACAGATTTGTTTACACCCGCTCGCTCTAGTTTAGTTGCAAGGCACTATTTAACAGACTCGAAAACATACCCTTGCCATCGGTGTGATTCAGCATGGGATCGGCGGCACGTTCAGGATGGGGCATCATACCCAACACATTGCCAGCCCGATTGCAAATGCCAGCAATATTATTGATCGAGCCATTGGGATTTGCCGCTAGGGTAGTTTGTCCTTGCCGATCGCAATAGCGCCACACCACCTGCTGATTATCTTCCAGGGCTTTGATTGTATCTGGATCGGCGTAGTAGCAACCCTCGCCGTGAGCGATCGGCATAGTTACCACCTGGCCTTGCTCATAGGCATTACTCCAGGCTAGATCGTTGCGTTCTAGCTTGAGGGTGACCCGATCGCAGATGAAGTGTAAATCGCGGTTGCGCACCAATGCCCCTGGCAACAGCCCCGACTCAGTTAAAATCTGAAACCCATTGCAAATACCCAGCACATATTTTCCCTGGGCGGCATGTTCTTTGACCGCTTGCATGGCGGGAGCAAACCGAGCGATCGCGCCACAGCGCAAATAATCGCCATAGCTGAACCCACCGGGCACCACCACCACATCAATATCACTCAAGTCGGTTTCGGTGTGCCAGATCAGCCTGGTTGGTTGCGCGATCACGCTGCTGGTAATGGTGGCCACGTCTCGATCGCAGTTGGAGCCGGGGAATACTAAAATACCAAATTTCATTGATTTAGATGGCCTCCACCAATGCCAAGTTAGTTAGCTCAAAGCAATAATTCTCGATCACGGGATTGGCCAAGAGGCGATCGCACACCTGATCGAGTTGCTCCTTTGCCTGGTCTTCGTTTTCGGCCTCTAGCACCACTTCCACATATTTACCAATCCGCACCGATTCGACGTGATAATCCATCTGCTTCATCGCTGATTGCACAGCGGTGCCAGCGGGATCGAGAACGGAGGGGCGCAATGTGACGTATACCTGGGCTTTGAATTTCATTGGCTGATGTTTTGCTAACTAGGGGCGATCGCTCTTATTTCTCTTACCCCTAAGATAATCGATTTTGAGCTTCTAATTGCATGTTGCCCAGTTTACTAAGCGGCTTGGCCATAATCAGATGATTCTGAATCATCATCGGGGACATCTTCTTGATCGCCTGGAGGAGGATCACCTCTTTCCCAGCAGGTAATACACAGCTTGATGCCATTCTCCCCCATCCGCTTCATTTCTTTGGGATTAAACTCCATGTTGCATTGCTGGTCATATTCGTAAATATACCTAAACACAATATCGGATCTTTTAATCCCATTTTGTTCGAGAATTTCAAATTTGCCATCCAGAATTTTTAAAAACTCATCAACCAAATAAGGGACATCCGATAAAGTATCGGTAAGTTCATACACCCAGGTTTTAGTGAATGATCGACTGGCTTTTTGACCTAGAATTAATGAGATTTCCGAAGGCGTTACTTGCTCAGCTCTGATTTGCAGCTTGTAGATATATTTAGATGTTGTCTCTGCTTCTAAATCGATGTAGCCACCATCATTTTTCCAGCATGTAATACATAGTGGAATATCGTGATCGGCCATTCGCTCCATATCTGCTGGCGATAATTCTAAATTACACTCCTGGTCATATTCATGGTTTAGGCAAAACCAAATGTTAGAATTTTTGATTCCATAACGATTAAGAATTTCAAATTTTCCCGCCAGAATTTTGAAAAACTCATTTACAAAATCAAAGGGTGGTAGTGCTATACAAGTAAGGATGAGTTGTAATGATGCACAAATAACCAGATAGCGCCAACATGGTTAGCTAACTTTTTCGAGAAAGAAAGAGATTTGCGAACCAGTCTTGAAGCTCTTTGCCTAAGAGTGCAATTAAATCGCTCAATTTTGTTTGTCAAGCCTGAACCTTTGTCCACTGGTTGATGACGCATACTCGGAACTACCTGAGCATAGGCACGCCAGAAATCAGTGTAACAAACCGCACATTGTCGATAAACGGGTGGTAAAGACTGCCATAATCCTTGAGCACCAACCTCATCTCTAGAACCGATATACACTCCTACGATCTCCTTAGTATTAACATCTATAGCTAACCAAACCCAAACCTTGACTCGTTTCTTGCCTACAAAAGACCACAGCTCATCCATTTGAATGGTTAAGTGCCCTTTTTTTTAGCCTGTACCTGCACTTGTTGGGGCACTTGAGCATATTTGTGATTAACATATTGCTGTAGCCATCTTGGTGATACACCTACAACTCTGGCAATACCTGCGAGTGAAACCCTCTCTAGCAGAAGCTTGTCGATTTGAGCTTTAGTCTCATTAGCGATATATTTCTTCTTAGAATTGGCTACAAATTGTCTATTGCATTGTTTACATTTGAAGTTTTGTTTACCGTTGTGAATTTTGCCATTTTTGACAATTTTGAGTGAATTGCATCTTGGACAAGTTAGCTTAGATGTATCCATGAGAGAGAATTTTTGTATCTTCTATCCCATTATCCTTACTTCTGCATGACTACCTATAGTTACTCTGGTTAAAGCTTTAATCTCTAAATCTATTAGCTTGTTTGTTAACCTGGCGCAGATAAGAATATTCAAGTATTCCAGAATTGGTCTCAGGAGCTACTCATGCTCACGTCCACTCTGAAATCAGCTAGAGCAAACGATCAAAATCGCTTGATTGAGAATAGAGAATACCTATTCGGGACTGTTCTAAAACCAAAATGGTTAAGATAGCTCATAGGTCTTAGCGATCGCTGGCTACAAATCACAAAATCATTAAATCTTTTACCCGGTATGACTAAAGAAGCCCACATTAATCTGACCCTTTCCACCGAGCAAGTGGAGGCAGTTTTTGCCTTTCGGGGCTGGCTGAACGCCTATTTGAACCAGGAAGAACAGGAAATTCCTGATTTCAATACGGCGACCCATTTTGCCGATTTGCTCAATCAGGTGTCTGGCCAACTCGATCGCATTACTGACATCAATCGCCTGGCAGTTCACTATAAGATTGACATTTCCGATCAAACGCCGGAGCAGTTGATCGAGGCGATCGAAACCCTCAGTGGCACAACGGTGGATAAGGCGATCAAATCAATTTTGTACGATCGCAATTTTGCGGCGGCAGAGAAAGCCCACCCAGAAGTTAAGGAAATGCTTTAAAAAGCTGGAGCGATTTAGAATTACCCAATAAATAACGATCGCCCTAGCACCAACATAGCCAGAGCGATCGGATGAATTGAATTGTTTAAGTAAGATCCAGCCCCTGAATCAGACTTTTTTTTATCAAAAATAGATAACTAATATCTACATCAATTGAATATTCGAAAACTCAATTTCATATTCGTCCTGCTTACCCTTTTCATTGGCATGCACTACCTGCTTCGTCATCAGGTAGTAGTTACCAAATTTTTCGTAGGAATCCTCAAACTTAGTCTGGCGAACCACTTCGTCGGTTTGGGGATTACGGAAAACCGCATTATAGGCAGAGGAGATATAACCCTCGCCAGTATCTAGCTTAGCGAGGTGATTGATTACAAAGGCGATCCGCCCCATTACCCGACTTACCAGCGAAATCTGATTATCACGGATCTTATAATTAGAGCCCATTGAATCGCCAGAAACCAAAATTTCTACCGCGCCAGTATCATCAGATTCACCAAAACTAAAGCTAGACTTACCATGCGCTTCCTCAAAGGACTTGCGGCGACGGTGTGTGACTACATCGCGTAGTTGGTTGGTCAGCCATTCATGGCCTTCGTCTACCTCCACTGTTTTTTCACTCCCATCAGGGGTTTTGGTGGTGCGGGTAGTTAGCTTGGGTTCGTCCATGGTTACTTCCACGGTCAGATCGCTGTCGATGCGTACCTTACCAGTACGAGTTTCGTCATTAACTCTGGCCGAGACATCAGCAGTCATGCCGGGGAAGTTAGCATCCCAGGTATAACGGTTTTCATAGGCCGCCTGAAACAGATCACGGGCTTTAGTATCAGTATTAACTGCTGTCATATTATTTCCTGTGTTTATGTGTCTATCTAAATTGTAGTTGCATTGTAGTGACTCTGGGGGAGTGGGATTAGCCCCTGGGAGGTTAAGTATTAGGCGTTAAGCGATCGCCTGGCTAAATCCGGCCATAATTAAGCAAAGCTATAGCCCCAATCGAACCAGTTCTAGTCCTGTTGCAGCATGGGCTAACTTGGTCACATCTTCACGATCTTGAGGTTGCAGGTGGGGGATTCTGCCCAGCACAGGTAAATTAGCCAGGGATTCGATCATGTCGATCGGCGCAAGATCTGCTATCTCCGCCTCGGTTTGATCGGCGATCGGGCAGTTGAGAATGATCCCGCGCAGATCAATCTTGTTTGCCCTGGCCAACGCCACATTAGCAATTGTTTGCCCCACTGCGCCAATTTTGACCGGCACCACCAGCACGGTCGGCAATGCCCAATCCCTGGCCAGATCCGCCACAATATATTCATTGGTCAGGGGTGATCCCAGGCCACCCAGCGCTTCGACCAGCACAAATTGCTTTTGCGATCGTAACTGATTGAACTGTTGCCACAACAAACCCAGATCGATCTCTTGACCAGCTTTCAGGGCGGCGATCGGTGGTGCTAAGGGAGCATCAAAATATTGCGGTGTGATTTGCTCAGGGCTTTGGTCTAAGTTTAAAACTCGTTGAAAAAGCTCCCGATCGCCACTGCCACATTGAATTGGTTTATAGATCCCCAGGCTAGTTGGATTGTCCGGTTGCAGGTAGGTTTGCCAATAGGCAGCGATCGCGGTGGTGACGATCGTTTTGCCAATTTCCGTATCGGTGCCCGTGATTAATAGAGATGGCGCTGTTGTTATATCTGAAATCAAGTCTGGTTAAATGTCCTCAGTAAAAATGCCTGTAACTATTTTATATTCAAACAAAAAAAGGAGCCGGACATATGCTCGGCTCGGATCACACTTTTTAGGAGATTTGTAGATAGAGAGAGACAACTCAATGTCTTGAATTGAAACTTTGAAAACCTGAATGACAGTTAACTTGATTGAAATGAGCGGGATTTACTTGCAATGCTCATACTACTGCTGACGCTGTGCCCGATCGCTCGATCAAGTAACTTCAACTTTGATTTACAAGGCTAATTAGGCAAGGAAACCTTGGAACACAATCACACCCAGGACACCGGCGGCTACGACACCAATCAAAGATTGAGTCCAGAACTGACCAGCTTGATCGCTCAGGCCGATCGCATAGTCTTCCTTACTACCTGTGAAGAATAAGGACCAGGCTTGGGTGGCGTTGATTGGGGTGAAGTTGTTGAAGTCCTCGCGGAAGGCAACCGCCACATCACGATTGTCACCTTCATAATTAAAACCAGTACGCTTAGCCATAATTTTTCCTCCTTCCAGGATTTGATTTGCTTGAAAAGCTTTGTTTAAGTTATGTAAAGATTAGCAACTTAAACCCTGGTGCCGCAATCTGTCATTTGTGGTGGATCGCAGTATTGGCAAGTATTTCAACCGAGGTAGTGCCTATTTCATTGGGCATATGCCAGCTAGTCTAAATGGCATAGGATCAAGAAATAATATAGGATCAAGCAATAATAATTGAAATGAATGATATGAATTAAGGCGATCGCTCCTTGAGATCCGATGCAAATCTCGATCGCAGATTTTGCAGTTCAGACGCATATCACTATGCCAGATAACGATTGGGAGTAATCTTAGATTGGATTTAATTTGAAATCTGATGCTATACCAGCATTACCAATACCCGATCGCCAGCAGGGACATAGGTTTGATTGATTTTTAAAACCGCCAGCGCATCAGTACCCGCCAGACTAACCAAATTGCCAGAAATGTGATTGGGGGCTGGATCGAAGTGCCATTCAGATTTATCCTTTGCACTTGTTTCAATTCTGAGCTTGCCCCAGAGATAAGTTTCGCGGCGACCCTGGGCGTTTAAATCGGCGGTGGTAATGGCATGAATGAAACGCGGTTGCCAGTTGGCCTCAGCCTCGCCCCGCAGCTTAGCGATCGCTCCTTTGATAAACCGCCAAAAACACACCATTGCCGAGGCTGGATTCCCAGGCAAACCAAAATATAAACAAGGTTGGCGATCGGCTCGTTCGATCGTGGCCACGGTCAAGGGTTTACCAGGCTTGATCGCGCAGGCACGCACATGGATCATTGCGCCCAATGAGGCTAAGACTCGATCGACCAGGTCATAATCACCCACCGATACGCCACCGGAGGAAATGACTAGATCGGCTTTTGCAATTGCAGTTTGAATCATCGCTTTGAGATCGGCTTCTCGATCGGACACAATCCCCAAAGGTTGAGCGATCGCCCCCGCTTGATTCACCAAAGCCGTCAGCGCATGATTATTAGAATCTATAATTTGACCTGGCTTTAATGCTGTATTTTTTGATCCTGTATTTATAGATGAGCCATTTGCGGCTAGCTCGACTAACTCGTTGCCAGTGGAAAAGATCGCCACCCTTGGTAAGCGATGTACTTTCACCTTTGCCCGTGATATGGCAGCCAACAGCCCAATTTCGGTGGCGCTAATTTTGCTACCCTGCTGGATTAATGGTTGCTTGCCATCATAATAACTACCTCGCTGCCGCACATATGCTGCTAACTTTGGTTGAGTTTTTAACTCTAGCCGATCGCCCTGGCGGATTGTTTCCTCTTGCATCACCACCGTATCAGCACCAGCAGGCAACATCCCCCCAGTAAAGATCCGCATACATTGCCCTGGTTGAATGGTTACGGCGATTACTTCCCCAGCGGCGGCGATCGTTTCTACTATTTGTAACTGTTGATATTGTTCTAGATCTACGTGGCGTAGTGCATAGCCATCCATTGCCGAGTTAGGCCATGCTGGCAAGGGATCGCTGACTAGATCTTGCGCCAATACCCGCCCTAATGCATGGGATAGTTGTATCTGTTCAATATTTTGTTCTTGCTTGGCATCAGGCGATCGCGCCAGATTGAGGATAATTTGCGCAGCCTCACTAACCGGAATCATATAGTTTCTATAGCAATTTTCTATAGCAATTCAAAGAACTCAGCATCGATCTCGTACCCCAGAGCCTGGGACATTTGTTTTAGCTTGGCCGTATTACTACTGCCCTGCTGTCCGAGCCAATCATGGATCATAAACACCTTTTGCATCACAAAAATCTGGATCGCCTCCACATTAAACTCAATCCCCTCAGCTTTCTTGAATTCATGGGGCACCAGCATCGCCGCATAGCGGGTTAATTCGCCTTCACGCCAATCGAGATAATAGGGCAGCCAGGGATAAACCGCGTCCAGCCGAATAAACCAGAGTCGAATTTCGGGAATTTCCGATAGTTCACGGGGGTCGGTGGGTTCTTGGGGAAACATAATATTAAATTTGATCGCCTGATCTTCTGGCAGAGTGGCGATCGCCCCATTGGTCGTAGCGATCGTTGCTAATAATTTATCCACCACTACCCGCGCTGGGGCAATGTCAATTTGGGCGATGCAATCGGCATTTACATTTATTACGGTAGACATAAAATCCAAATAATTCAGCTATTAGCAAGACAGGAATAGTTTTCGGGGCAGGCTCAGTGATCCTAAAGATAAACCGCAATTTTACCCGTCCATCCCATTATTGACGATAATTTCGTTAGCGCATCAAATAGATCCTGTAGATCCTGGCCAACGATATAGCAATCATTACAGCTTCAGGGTTTATCTTCATCTATACCTCATACCAAGGTAGTTTTTGACAAAAACAATCGTAAGAGATTGGCAACTTAGTGCGGTTTCAAGTAACCAATTGGGCAAGAATAACGATCGCTTGGATGCAATTCCTGATAGTTAGCCCAATTTTTGTACAGTACCTTGCTTGAACTTGTTTGAGAAGATACTAGCGTAGAAGCAGAGGCTTAATAATCGCCTAATTTCAAGTTCAGGTTGCGATGTCAGGTTGCGATTGGTTCCAAACTTCGCTCCCCATAATTGCCTTGATTCACTCAATTCAATTTATAAATTAAATTCAATAAATAAGTAGATATAGTCGGTAACTCAACCTATGACACAACGGAAACGGATTGGCATTCTCACCAGTGGCGGCGATTGCGGTGGCTTGAATGCAGTTACTAGGGCGGTTGTCCATCGGGCACGTCATTACAACATGGACGTGTTTGGAATCAGAGATTCCACCCTGGGACTAATGTCGCGTCCGGTTGATGCTGAGTTGCTTGACCTAAAGCGAATTTCTGGCATTTTGCGCTATGGTGGCACAATTTTAGGCACCACCAATAAGGGCAATCCCTTTGCATTTCCGATGCCCGACGGTAGTTTGCTCGATCGCTCCCACGAAATTACCAATGGCTATCATGAGCTAGAGCTAGATGCCTTAATTGGGATTGGCGGTGATGGTAGTTTGGCAATTTTGAGCAAACTAGCCCAGCAGGGAAATTGGAATTTGGTGGCGGTACCCAAAACGATCGACAATGATCTGGGTGCTACCGAAAGCTCGATCGGCTTTATTACTGCCGTAGAAGTGGCCACCGAAGCGCTCGATCGACTTAACTATACCGCTGCCAGCCACAGCCGGGTGATGATTCTGGAAGTAATGGGGCGGGATGCTGGACACATTGCAATTAGTGCTGGGATCGCTGGTGGAGCCGATGCGATTTTAATCCCCGAAATCCCCTACAGCATGGACAAGCTTTGCCATCGAATTGAAGATCGAGCTAAGCGGGGGCGCAATCATAGTTTGGTGGTGGTAGCGGAGGCAGTCAAAACCGAAACAGGGGAGCCAGTCAAGTTTATTAATAGCCTGGGACAATCTTTGTATGGTGGGATTGGCCAGTATATTGCCGATCGCATTAGTGTCTGTACTGGTGCAGAAACTCGCGTTACCACCCTGGGGCATCTGCAACGGGGCGGTAAACCCTCACCAATGGATCGCTTGATTGGTACTGCATTCGGCGTGCGGGTGGTGGATCTAATTGCCGAAGAAAGATTCGATCGGATGGTGGCATGGCAGCAACGCCAGGTTGTGGATGTGCCGATCGCCGACGCGATTGCCCAGTATCGTGCCGTGGAAGTAGATGGCACCCTGGTCAAAACCGCTTTGGGGGTAGGCGCATATATTGGTGAGGTGGAAAATATCCAATCGCAGCATGATGGCGAAAGTTCGGTAGTCTAGGTCACCATTTTTTGATAGCCCCAGGCCAATAGAGCAAAAACACCTAAGCCAGCAGATATAAATAGCTAGTTTACCCGCCGCAATGATTGAGCAGCGGGTTTAGTTGTGTTAGCTTGTAGTCAAGTTGCGCAACATAAGTTAACAATACTGATGATTGCAAAACTATTTCAATATTCATTGCTGAATTGCAGCCTTGAATTGGTTACTTGATTGCGATCGTTAGTTTGCTGATAATTATCAGCGATCGCTATTCAAACTAACCCCTACCATTACCAACTATCCAGTTATCTAACTATTAGAGCGCCTGCTAACTTACCTTACTTTTTTTATTTTTACGAGAGGACAACATGGCTCCCATTTTTACCGCCGATTTCAATAGCTTCAAAAGCATCAATGCCACCAAAGCCTGGTCATTGTTTTTCACTGCCAGTCAAGCAGATACATTCCTAGGAGAGAATCCCATGATCGGTCGTTATCTAACCATTGGTTTGTTGTCGGTTGTGATTGCTGGTGCCGTTGAGGTTGCGCTTTTTGCTGCATAACTTAACACCTTCGGCATAATTAACTAACTCGATTACTAGTTAGACAACCGTTAAATCTACTCCTCAGAGAGATTTTGGTTAAAAGTGCTTCGAGTCTGCCTAGTTAAAAATTTCACGCCACATTTTAATAACACTTAAGTTTAAGCATAGGAAGATTGAATTTCAGTCTTTGCCTATGCTTATTTGTTGTGCAGGTTTATTGATAGGATTCTATTAGCAGGTCAACAAGTGATTGGTTTGAGATCTTTAGATCTAGTTGAGATCTATTTATTGCATTTGCACTTTAACGTTTGCATTGGTTTGCCCATTGATATTGATATAGATAGATACTTCAGCTAACCTATGACATCAGCGCAGATTATTGATGGCAAAGCGATCGCCCAACGCAAACAGGCGGAAATGGCTGAAGTGGTGGCCAATTTATCGCTGCAGATAGATCGACCACCAGGGTTGGCAGTATTAATGGTGGGTGATAATCCCGCTAGTGCCGCCTATGTGCGTAACAAAGAGCGAGCTTGCCAAAAACTGGGGATTGCTTCCTTGGGGCAGCACTTTGCCGCCGAGGTGGGTCAGGCCGAGCTGGAACAAGTGATCGATCGCCTCAACCAGGACGATCGGGTCGATGGCATTCTGGTGCAATTGCCGCTGCCAGAACACCTCGATGCAACTGCATTGCTAAATCGAATTGCCCCCAACAAAGATGCCGATGGCTTGCATCCCTTTAATCTGGGTAAGTTGGTGCGTGGTGAAGAGGGTTTACGCAGTTGTACTCCTGCTGGCGTAATGGCATTGCTGCATGAATATAACCTCGATCCGGCTGGTAAAACGGCGGTGGTGATCGGGCGCAGTATTCTGGTGGGCAAACCGATCGCCATGATGTTGCTAGAAGCCAATGCCACCGTGGTGATGGCGCACTCGCGCACTAAAGATCTTAAGTCAGTGGTGCAAAACGCTGATATTCTAGTTGCTGCGGTGGGTAAACCTAACCTGATTACGGCGGAACTAATTAAACCAGACGCGATCGTGATTGATGTGGGCATTAACCGGATTACCGATGCTACTGGTAAATCAAGGTTAGTGGGCGATGTTGATTTTGCTGCCGTGTCCGAAGTGGCTGGCCACATTACCCCTGTCCCTGGCGGGGTTGGCCCGATGACCGTGACCATGCTATTGCACAATACAATTTGGAGCTATTGCCGTAAACATGGCATATCGTACAGTTGATTCCCAAACCACAAAGTTAGATAACTTTGATATGGCTGCCTATCTGGCAGAGCGCAAGGTGATCGTGGAGCAAGCTCTCGATCGCTCGATCGCTGTTACCTATCCGGAAACAATTTACGAGGCAATGCGCTATTCGCTGATGGCGGGTGGTAAACGGTTGCGGCCAATTTTGACCCTGGCGGCCTGTGAATTGCTGGGCGGATCGATCGAAGTGGCGATGCCAACGGCCTGTGCGATGGAAATGATCCATACTATGTCGCTGATCCATGATGATTTACCAGCCATGGACAATGATGATTTTCGGCGCGGCAAGCCTACTAATCACAAAGTTTATGGCGAAGATATGGCAATCCTGGCGGGCGATGGCTTGTTGGCCTACGCCTTTGAATATATTGCCGATCGTACTCCTAGCCCAGATCACACCACGGCGAAACAGGTACTCAGGGTGATCGCCCATCTAGGCCATGCAGTGGCAGCAACCGGATTAGTGGGTGGCCAGGTAGTCGATCTTGAATGTGAAGGAAAAACCGACACCACTGCGGAAACGCTTACTTTTATTCATATGCACAAAACCGCCGCCCTCCTAGAAGCCTGCGTTAGTTGCGGTGCGATTCTGGCTGGCGCTACCGCAATCGACCTGCAACGACTCAGCACCTATGCCAATAATATTGGCCTCGCCTTTCAAATCATTGACGATATTCTGGATATTACGGCCACAGCCGAGCAACTGGGCAAAACCGCTGGCAAAGACCTGGCTGCTCAAAAAGTTACCTATCCCAGCCTGTGGGGCATCCCCACTTCCCAGGCCAAAGCCCAAGCCCTGGTCGAAGAAGCTAACGCCCAGTTAGATCCCTATGGCAATGCTGCCATGCCATTAAAGGCGATCGCTAATTTCATTACCGCAAGAAATAACTAAACCATGCATCCGTTTGGCGAAATCTTGGATAATCAACTGCTCTTGATCGCGGTGCTGGCTAGCTTTCTGGCTCAGTTCCTCAAGTTGATCATTGTGTTTATTCGGGTGCGCAAAATCGAATTGCGTGTCCTGTTTGAAACTGGCGGGATGCCCAGTTCCCATTCGGCTTTGGTGGCGGCTTTGGCTGCTGGGATTGGCCGATCGCAAGGTTGGGATACGCCGGCATTTGCGATCGCTTCAGTGATGGCGTTTATTGTGATGTATGACGCGGCAGGGATTCGGTTTGCGGCTGGTAAACAGGCTAAGGTAATTAACCAAATCATTTTTGAGATGTTTGAGGATGATCACGTCCTTACTGGTGATCCGCTCAAAGAACTATTAGGCCATACCCCAGCCCAGGTTTTGATGGGGGCAATCCTGGGGGTTTCGTTAATGTGGTTGTTGCAATAGCAGATTTTTAAATCAACTAAACCCAAGATCATACTTGCCAGACTTATTTTTTTGTTTATGAATGTTTGTTATGAATGTTCAAATAGCAGCCCTTACCTCCCAAGAGCTAGCCTTTAGGGTAGGTTAAATTTAACTGGGGGTTATTTCCGTAGCTAGAAGCAAGATGGGCATTTGTTTTTCTATAATTCAACCAAGTTTGAATATCCTGGCAAACTAAACAGGATCAGCTTCTATCGTGATTTTCGTGATTTTATTATCTAAATTTAAATTGAATCGCATCGATAGAGCTAAGAAATTGAATTATGGAATCAGGATTAGATTTAGATTATGGAATCAGCTAGCCTCAATCAAGTTACAGAGCAACTAGAAAGTGAAAACTCCCGCGATCGCCTCCTGGGTCTGGCTGCCCTGCGGGATGTTACTGCCGATCGGGCTGTGCCTTTGATCCTGAAAGTAATCAACGACAATAATTTACAGGTGCGATCGATGGCGGTTTTTACCCTTGGCGTGAAGCCAACCGAAGCATGTTTGCCAACCCTGGTAAATATTCTGGAAACAGAGGAAGACTATGGTATTCGCGCTGATGCCGCTGGAGCGCTGGGCTATCTTGGTGATATTCGCGCCTTCGAGCCATTGATGCGGGCTTTCCTTGAAAGTGTGGAATGGCTAGTACGGTTTAGTGCGGCGGTATCTCTGGGCAACTTGCAAGACCCGCGTGCCTATGATGCATTGGTTGGCGCGCTGGATGCACCGGAAATAGTTTTAAGACAGGGAATTATTGCTGCCCTGGGTGAAATTGGCGATCCCCGTGCCTGCGAACATATTCTACGGTTTGTGCAATCGGAGGATTGGCTAATCAGACAGCGCATTGCTGAGGCATTAGGCAATTTACCCTGCGAGAAAGCTTTGTCAGCATTGAAGTATTTGGCCAAAGACCCTCACCACCATGTGGCTCAGGCGGCTAGCTATGCCCTCGATCGGCAGCAATCGGCCAGCTAATTGATTGTGATTTGTCTATCCTAAAATAAAGGCGTTGCACATTAGCGGGATGATTTAACGACCATGCGATCGGTCAGGCTCAAATCAAACAAGCGTTCGAGATTTTTGACAGCAACACTTCCATCCCTTGATTATGCAATGCCAAAATAAACAGCTCTTAAGCCCTTAGGCTTGGTTGCTTGCTGGTCTGGTTAAATAGGGGAGATTGAGTGTGAATGTAGAGCCTTTGCCTAGTTCACTTTCAACTTCGATCGTGCCATTGTGTACCTGCATTGCTTGCTTGGCGATCGATAAGCCAAACCCAGTACCCTGGATATTCTCAACTCGCTCTGATCTAAAGAAAGGATCGAATATATATGCAAGTTCCTCCGGTGCTATGCCAATTCCTGCATCGATCACCTTGATTTTAATTAAGTTCTCCGCGCAAGTAGCAGTAATTTTGATTGGGAGATCGGGATCGGAGTATTTCAATGCATTGCTAATTAGATTCTTTAGAGCCAGGCTAACCAGTTTGGGATCGAGGTAAGCCTCCTGACAAGTATTATTGATGTCAATTTCGATCATTTCTGAAGCCTGCGATCGCCTTGCATCAGCACCATCCGGCAAACTCTGAAGCATTTCCTGGTAAAAGTTTGGTAAGTTGACTAGTTGGGGTGCGAATGTTAGCTGACCAGATTCAATCCTGTCAAAAACCATGATTTCATCCATCAACATAGTCATACTTTGAGTGGCGAGCATAATATTTTGCAATCGCTTATCAATTTTTTCCTTGCTTAATTTATCCAAGTATGAACTCAATGTCTCCGCCGCAGTATTAATCACAGCCAGGGGATTGCGGAATTGATGGGAGATCGTAGTTACGATGTGCGATTTTAAATCACTTAATTGTTTTTGTCGCTCCAAAGCTTTTAACATCTGTAATTCAGATTTCTTGCGCTGCGTAATATTCTGAGTCAGAATTAAACCTGCATTTACCATGCCATCTGGATCAGTAACTGGAATCGAATTAACCTCATAAATTCGTTCGGCAAATACAATCTCTGATCGAGCCGTTTCTCCTGCTAATGCCTGTCGATAAATGGGCTCCACCATTTCACAGGTTTCGATCGGTAAAGCTTCCCAAATAGTTTTGTGCTCAAAAGATGTTTTAGGGAAGCCAACTTTCTGTAGCTCAGTACCGCCAGCGATCGTATAGCGCAGGTCTCGATCGAACATAAATACTGCACCATTAGGCATATTATCAATCAATAACCGATAGTTTCGCTCGCTTTCCCGCAGGGCTTGTTCGATTTCTTTGCGTCTGGCAATTTCAAGATTGAGTTCCTGGTTGATTTTCTCTAGCTCAGCTGGACTCTTCATCGCCAGGGCTTGAGGCAAAAGGGGCACTAAGTGCATTGCCGTATAGAGCGACACGATCGCAGTGATTGCCTTAATCAGGCCGGAAGCCCAGTAATCAGGATGCCACAATGTCCAAATAGAGAAAGCATGGGTAGTCCCACAGGCCAGAATAAATAAGCTAAACAGGATAAACGTGAAACCAAACGGAATATCCTTACGTTTGCGCACAAAATAAATCAAGGTGATCGGAATCGCATAATAAGAAAGAACAATAATCAAATCAGCGATCGCGTGCAATGACAATAGGCCAGGATTCCACAGATAGCAATGTCCATGAGGGATCAAGAACTCGGAGCTTAAAAATTCCATACGATACTAAACTAGTTGAAATAAGATGAAACAGAGATAGACAATAAAAGCCAATTTATAGTTAATTTGTGAACAAAACATGGTAAATGCACCAGTTGAATCTGGGGAACATGCCCAATACCAGTTCCATGAAAAACGATCGCTAATAAAGCAATAGAGCTCCCTGATGATCCCCACTAACAATAAAGTTAGGGAATGCAAAGCTCTGTCGAACTTAGGTTGCTCAAGATGTGACAATAATATCTGGCTTGTTAACTTGTATTAATTGTATTAGTGCTGTATTAGTTTAAAACATGCAAGAAGATCTTGCGATCGCTCCTGACCCCTTCACTACTAAGGTTGATGCTGACCCCGTTCGTCATCAATCAGCCCCCATTGCGATCGCCCAGAGTCATCTGAGCAAATGGCAAACCTGTCGGCGTAAGTTTCAGCATACTTATATTGATAGCCTAACTACCCCTATTTCTAGCATTCAAGAAGAAAAAATGCAGTTGGGGCAAAAGTTTCATCTGCTGATGCAACAACATGCCCTGGGACTTGATGTTGAACCTTTGGTGGTTAATTATCAGGATCGCAAGTTGCAAAAATGGCTGGATTGCTCCCAGGAGTGGCTTGCCCAATTACAGCAATCGATCGGTGGCGATCGCCACAGTGAACATCGCCGTACATTGAGTATGCCTGGAAGTATGTCTGGAAGTATGTCTGAGAGTATGCCTGGCAGTGAGTTAGATAATATATTGGCACAAAGACCAGAGAGGGATAAGGCTGCCCAAGTCTATACCCTCACGGCGGTATATGATCTGGTGTTCTTTGCCGATAGTTCAGCCCTGATTGTAGATTGGAAGACCCATCAAAAGCCAATTCCCACCTCACAATTACGAGCAAGCTGGCAAACTCGGCTCTATTTATTTTTGCTGGCGGAAACCACCGCCTACCAGCCCGATCAACTTAAAATCACCTATTGGTTTGCCAATAAGGCCAAAGCAACTACATTAGGCTATGATGCCGAGCAACATGAAAGGACTAGGGCAGATTTAAAAGAGATATTGGCGGCGATCGACCAAGCCAAACAAACAAACGATTTTCCCAAAATAGAGCTTACTAGTTCTGCTGTTGAGGTGTGTAAACATTGTGATTTTGCCTATCGCTGCGATCGTGACGCGCTGATAGAAGCTGATGCAAGTAATAAAAACAATGAATTAGTGGAGCTGCTGACATCTCGATCGCCCCAAATTTCTGATCTACCCACTGAACTAATTAAGCATCCGGAACAATTGGCAACCAGTCTGGAGCAAATACCCGAAATAGAAATCTAAAGCCCGATCTCGATCTAGAGCCCGGCCTGAACAGTCTCGCGCCATGCGGTGATCCCACCCTCTAGCACTACAAAATTGAAGTCTGCTGCTTTGGAAAGTTTGGCATAGGCTCGATGCGATCGCGGCCCCGTGCGGCAATAAAGCACCACAGTTGGTTGGGGTTGGCCAGCGCCTAAACTTTGCTCCACAATTGCCTGGATTTGCTGCACCCCGTCGCCAGACTCAATCTCATCGATCGGCACTAGAACGCTGCCCAAAATGTGATCTTCAGCATATTCCTGGGGCGATCGCACATCAATTAAAACCAGCGGTTCAACCAAGCCTTGCTGCAACTCTTGCACTGTGATGGTTTTGTGGGTGCGACTGTTTAAATAGGTCCACAGATCCAGCCGCGTAGATTTGGCTACTACTGCCATTGCGCCCATGCTTAACCCCAAAATACAAAGCAGGGCAACAACCAGATATCGCCAAACCTGCTTTTCACTGCGGCGATCGGGATTAGATTTAGACATATCGCTTATAGTTATTTACTCCGCAATAATCGATCGTAAAAGCTCATCGCAATTAGGCCATTTGTAAAAGCCTGATCAGGTTTTGCCGTTTGGATCTGAGCCTGCTAGTGTTTAGCTTGAAATAACTAGCCCATAAAGATGACGACAAATGGGATGATTCAACAAGCTGTCGTAGTGCAAAATGCGATCGGCTGTACATTCTATTTTATATTCCTGCTATTACCATACTTGAATTAGGCAACACGAGAATTAGGTTACTTAATGGTCGGTCAAATTTGCAGCAGTTTTAATCTTGACGGCAATACGTCCAAAAAGTTGCTCATCAGCCCAATTAAAACTAAAAATAAGGTTTAAGTTCCCAGATTGGAAACCACCTAAAAAATTCTTGAAATATATAATTATTTGATATACAGCGTTTATGCTGAGCTTGGATATGAGCGTTTAGTTGGCATATATACAATAACTACGGAATAATAGCGATATAGTAAGTTGCTTTGGACTGGCCACTCCTCACACTGGGCTTTGTCAATGCATCATGTTCAGGTATTACTTGCTAGCTCAAGCTACCGCATAATTTGATGCAACTGACTGGTAAATGATGGCTCTGAACCTTACATTGAGCCGTTCTTAATTCAACAAAACCGGCTTGTCTAGACTGGCGTTGCCCAATCCGGGTAGGAAATGCAGCTATTGCAAATATTCAGCATATATCTAATCTAAGATCTCAGTTGGCTCGATCGCTAAATGTAGGCTCACCAAATCGTTAAATCATCCCACCAATGTGTAATGTCCTAGATTTGCTATTTCCAATATACTTAATGACATATGTGTGATGTATCTAGATATTGACAGGGGAAACGAACAATTGACTAGTAATCCCAAATTTCCATATAAGCTGCTCTGGTCAGTTTTAGTTATTTGTACCATTCCTTTCTTGTTAGAGCTTGCAGGAGTTAGTTTCAGTACGATCGGTGCGCCACTTGACATAAACGCTTTAGAAACCGATACCAGGGTGGAGTTTATTGATGCGCTGCACCATGCTCTTTCCGGTAGTTTTACGCACACCATATTAGAGTGGTCTGCTTTTTGTACCGGGGCATTTACCGCCGCACTTGCGTTTATTCAATTTGCCCTCAGCGGCGACGTGGTTACGCCTATTATTGGCGTGGCGCTTTTCTATGCTGGTTGTATGGATGCATTTCATACCCTCGCTGCCGATCGCCTGATCCAGGGTGTAGCTGATAATCGCTCCTTGATTCCTTTTACCTGGGCGATTTGTCGTTTGTTCAGTGCGGTAATTATGATCGCTGGCACCAGTTTATTTCTGTTCACCAACCGCAAAGAGTGGAAAGGAAATGCCTGGTTTATTGCGATCGCTAGCACCATCTCTGGTCTGATCGCCTATGGGATTATTCTGATCTGCGTGAAATCCAATAGCCTACCCCAAACCATGTTCCCTAGCGCCATGATTACCCGCCCCTGGGATGTGGCACCATTGATGCTCTTTCTGGTGGGCGGCATATTTGTATTTCCGCGCTTTTATCAAAAATATCCCAGCCTGTTCTCTCTTTCTCTGCTGATTGGTGTAATTCCCCAGGTAGTAACCCAGTTGCACATGGCATTTGGTTCATCAGCATTGTTTGACAGTAATTTCAACGTTGCCCACTTCCTCAAAATCATTGCTTATTTAGTACCATTTTGTGGCCTCTGCCTTAACTATATTGATATCAACCGCGAAAAAATTC
The DNA here is from genome assembly GCF_000317065.1 of Pseudanabaena sp. PCC 7367. Classification (GTDB taxonomy): domain Bacteria; phylum Cyanobacteriota; class Cyanobacteriia; order Pseudanabaenales; family Pseudanabaenaceae; genus Thalassoporum; species Thalassoporum mexicanum. The sequence continues at coordinate 4,354,668 of NC_019701.1, read as the reverse complement.
TGGCCGTGGAAAAGCTGGAATATGCCAATGGAGAGCTAGAGACCCAGGTGGCGCAGCGGATTTATGCTCAGCGAGAACTCCAGGAATCAAATGAAGCCCTAACGGAATCGGAAAAACTGCTGCGAGACCAAACTCAATATCTGCAAAATACCTTAAATCAGCTCCAAAAAACCCAATCGCAACTAGTCCAAACTGAGAAAATGTCTAGCCTGGGGCAGTTAGTGGCAGGGGTTGCCCACGAAATCAACAACCCGGTTAATTTTATCTATGGCAATTTAGTCCATGCCAATCGCTATGTGACTGACTTGCTAGGAGTATTGAATTTATTCCAAAAGCACTACCCTGAACCAGCCGCTGAAATTCAGGCAGAGATCGAGGCGGTCGAACTAGATTTTGTCGAAGAAGACTTGCCCAATTTACTCAACTCGATGAAGGTGGGGGCGGATCGGATTCAAAAAATCGTGATTTCCTTGCGCAATTTTTCGCGCATGGATGAGGCTGAAATTAAAAATGTGGATATTCATGAGGGGATTGATAGTACCCTGATGATTCTGCAAAATCGGCTGAAGGCCAAGTCTGACCATCCAGAGATTAAGGTGGTCAAGGAATATAACGATCTGCCTCGGATTAATTGCTATGCTGGGCAGCTTAACCAGGTATTTATGAATATTCTGAGTAATGCGATCGATGCGATCGAGGCCGAGAATATGGAACGGCGATCGCAGGGGCAACCGTTTAAAGCTAGTTTGATTAATATCAGCACGATCGTAAACGATGACGATCGGTTGCAAATTCGGATTGCCGATAATGGCCCTGGCATTCCGGAACAGGCAAAGGCGCGTTTATTTGATCCCTTTTTCACCACTAAGGCAGTGGGCAAGGGAACTGGCCTAGGGTTATCGATCAGCTATCAAATTGTGACCGAAAAACACCAGGGTAGTCTTTATTGCAACTCTGAACCGGATCAGGGGACTGAGTTTATAATTGAGTTGCCATTGCAGATAGCTTAATTGGTCTAATTATGTAGCGGTAATCGTGAATACGTGAATACGTGAATACGTGAATACTCCTAGCCACGCGATCGTTAATCTTTCCTGCTTCAGTGTGCTTGCTGCCACCCACCATAACTCATTGGGGCTGGCGATCGCCTTTGGGGCAGTGCTACCCGACCTACCAATTTTTGGGATGTATTTCTGGGCCAAATGGATCAAGCGGCAGCCGGAGCGCGAAATCTGGGGGATTACCTATGAGTTACCGCTCTGGCAAAATTTAGTAGCAGCCTTTCATTCAATTCCCCTGGCCATGATTGGCGCAACGATCGCCTACTGGGCTGGAGCTAGCGTGATCGGCATTTGTTTAATCAGTGCAGTTTTGCATTCGCTGTTTGACCTACCTGTCCATAACAGTGATGCCCATCGTCACTTCTATCCTTTCAGCAACTATCGGTTTATTAGTCCCCTTTCCTATTGGGACCCAAAGCACTATGGTTTGCAAGTTTCGATCGTTGAGAGGTGTTTAGTGCTAGCCCTTTGTGGCTATCTGTGGCCAGGGGCAGACACCGCGATCGCCAGGGGGATATTAATAATTGTTGTCCTGCTCTATCTGGCCAGCTTGGTTATTTCATGGCGATGGTGGCAAAAGAGAAGGCAAAAAAAACCGCTCGATCGCCTCAATCAATAGTCCCTTCCCGCTTGCCGTCCAGTCATATAAATGATGCAAACCATCAAAATATCCTGGAGCGTTAATTACCCCAGGACATTACGAAGAAATATTATGGCTAATTCTTAAACTAGAATTAAACTAAAACTAGTTGCGATCGCTAGCTCACTTTAAAATCAGGCCTAAATTGCCGCCTTAACCACACCAGTTCCAGGCTGAGCAACTACATTCGATCGCACGGCTTTCACCTTTGCAGTTTGATCGATCGGCGAAATTTCAATGTGGTTAAACAAAGTAGTCACAAACGCAAACAGCAAGAATGGTAGCGATAGCACAATGATTAGGCCAACCGCAGCAAGGGAATAGATCGGATGGCTCATTAGCGACAAAGCCGCAGCCAAACTAGCAAAAATTACCGCCAGCCAGATAATTATTTGACCGTAGATATCACCTAGCTTGAGGGTACATTTAAATTGATAATTACCAAATTCATTCATAGCTATCACCTAAAAATATATTTACAAGATTTTAATTTTTTACCCTGGCCTATGCACTAGCTAAAAAAGCTTTGAGCAAGCCTGAATTGAAACTATATTGAAAATTTAATTAGCATCACAAATAGACATTTAATAATGTTCTAAATCATCTGCGATCGCCTACTCATAAACTAAACTATGTTCTTACTACCAATAATCTAGTCTTGCAATTGTCTGAGATATCAGTTTTATGAACCAATTCACTTTTATGAACCAATTCACTGACTAGGTTTACCATTATTGCCTTAGAACTATAAATAGCCGACAGAGCTAATTTTGAATAGTTTATTTTAATTAATCAAATAACCTGAAGCAAAGTGGATTTAGCAATTTAGACTTAAGCAATTATTGCTTTTAATCAAGAATTAAAAAGGATAATCTGAAACTCTTTTGTTACCATAATTACCTGCAGAAACTACAGAGTAATTAATTAGCTTCAGCTTGATTTATTACTAACCCAATTACTAATTAGATTGGTAGCTAGTGTAACCTAAAGAACCTCATCTAACTTAATATTCTATAGAGTTTCTTCATGTTTTTTGTTTAACTTTTGTTGCGTGACCGTAAAGATACTTAATAGTTAATCGGATTAGGTAGTAAATTCGCTTACTATTTGTGCCAGCCAATTTCGGTTGGGTGCTTAATCACTTATATGAATATCACTTATATGAATGATCAAGATCGTGTTTCATCAGATTTTAGGCAGAGGTAGCGAATGAGAAGGTTTAAACAAACAATCGGTTTGCTGCTAACCATGCTTGTAGTGACTGTGGCGATCGTGGCTTGTAATGATCAGACCAACCAGGCTAAGGCGATCGTAGTTGGTTCCAAAAACTTTACCGAGAGTATTATTCTAGGTGAATTGATTGCTCAGCAAATCGAAGCCAGCACGGATTTAGAAGTGAAACGGCGCTTGAATCTGGGCGGTACTTTCATTTGCCATCAGGCGATCACCACCGGTGAGCTAGATATTTATCCCGAATATACGGGCACTGCTTTTGTGGCGATCCTGAAGAATGAACCGAGCAGCAACGCTGATGCGGTAGCCTCGCAACTGCAAAAACAATACCAAGAGGATTTTCAGCTTACCTGGCTGCCCTCGTTTGGGTTTGCCAACAATCAAGCGATCGTGATTCGGGGGGAAGATGCCCGCCAATTTGCGATCGCAACTATTTCCGATGTCACTGCCTATACACCTGAGTGGCAAGCTGGGTTTGACTTTGAATTCATTGAACGCAAAGACGGCCTGGATGGATTGCTGAGTACCTATGAAATGGTCTTTGCTGGTACGCCCAAAACAATGGACTACAGCCTTACCTATCGTGCCCTGGCAGATGGGCAGGTGGATCTAATCTCCGTTGGCACTACCGACGCTTTGATCGAATCGTTAGATTTAGTAGTGCTCAAAGACGATCGCAACTACTTCCCCACCTATACCGCCGCCCCGGTTGTGCGTTTAGACACATTGGCAGAACATCCAGAATTGGAACCAGCCCTGAGCAGTTTGGCGGGTCGGCTTGATGCGGTGGAAATGCGGCGCTTGAACTACTTGGTGGATGTAGAAGAACAGGATGTCAAACAGGTGGTAAGTGATTTTTTAGCCACATTGTAATTAAGGCATTAATACAAATTTCAACCACCCCTTGGCAAGAATAGCGATTGCTGCTGTGGGATTGTGGATAGACATATCCCCAAATCAACTTGAGCCGACAGCCTGGGACTTAGGCAATCTAGGATTTAAGCAATAATTGATACAAACCAATCAGGCTTAAGTAAGGAACAATAACAATATAAATCTAGGCAAGTGCGATCGTTTAGGTCAATGTAGTGTGGCTAAGTTTATCTTAATTGGTCTTAATTGGTCTTAATTGGTAGAGCCGAATGAAGGCTGATTATGTTACTTTCCAAACCCAGTTCTAATATCTACATCTACTAATAAATCTACCAAGCTTCACAAATTTGCAAAGAATCCTATCCCTACCTCTAAATCTCTAAGTTAAAAATAATCTGCTGCCAAATTATTAGTGGATGAATATCCCCTAGCTGGCACTCAACTGCCGCACAATTATTTTTGATTGATTTATTCAAAGTCCAGGCCAATAGTCTCCGAAAGGCGCAAATCACCCTGCTTATAGTTGTTGACATTGACTAACCCCAAACATCTAATCACCCAATTAGCGATCCTGTGACTGTTAAATCAAGTATCAAATCTGAACTCCTAGAGTCCCAAAACCGCTCTGGTTCGATGCAAGGTTCATTACAGCGGATCATTATCGGCCTATCATTCTTCGTCGTTACGATCGTTACGGCAGTAGTGGGCTATAAACTCGCTGGTTGGAGCTTCCTTGATGCGATTTATATGGTAGTCATAACCATTTTTGGGGTTGGTTATGGTGAAGTGCGCGCCCTTGACTCCCCCCAATTAAAAGTTTTTACGATGCTAGTGATCGTAGCTGGGACATCTTCCGCAGTCTACACTGTGGGCGGGTTTATCCAGATGGTGACCGAGGGCGAAATTACCAGAGCTTTGGATGCAAGACGTATGACGAAAAGTATAGAATCACTCGATAACCATGTAATTATTTGTGGGTTTGGCCGCATTGGCTATATCCTGGCTCGCAAGCTCAAAAAATCACACCAGAGTTTTGTGGTAATTGATACTGATGACGATCGGATTGAGCTAGCCCATGCTCAGGGTTTCTGGGGCATTTGTGGTAGTGCCTCCGATGAGAATGTGTTGCTTGCAGCCGGAATCAAAAAAGCGCGAGTGCTGGCAACGGTTTTGCCCGATGATGCTACGAATGTATTTATTACCCTCACGGCCAAGGAATTATCACCTAGTATTTTTATCATTGCGCGGGGGGAATTACCCTCAACCGAAAAAAAGCTAAAGCTGGCCGGAGCCGATCGGGTTGTCCTGCCAGCTAACATTGGTGCCGATCGAATGGCGCATATGATTACTCACCCCACCGCGATCGATTTTCTGGAGGGTGAGGAAGGACGAATGAACCTGAATGAGCTGCTAGGTCAGATGAATGTGCAGATCGATGAATTGGTAATTACGCCAGATTCACCGTTTGCTGGCAAAGCCCTCAGTGATATGGAGGTGCGCGGCAAGGGGGCGTTTATTGTGATCGCCATCCGCCAGCAAGATGGGCTGATCAACTCTAATCCCAGCCACTCTCAGCTTGTCTACCCTGGCGATACGGTGGTGGTGATGGGACATCGGGGTGACATTCCTAAGTTTGCCCAGAATTATGCGATGCGGCGAGAAATTCGTTATCGTGGTGCCAAAATTTAACTGCTAGGATAATCCACTGTTGCACTGCGCTAACTATTAATTTTGCTGCGTAAGTCCTGCAATAACTAAGTTTATTTTAGCTAGCCAGAAGCAAACTCTGACTTAGAACTTAAATGGTGGCTGCCGCTTGCTGAAGGACACCTAAAATCACCTCCGGATCGAGGCGCTGAGTATAGTCAATATTGGCATAGGCATGAATGATTTTGCCCTCACGATCGACCACATAGGTAGCAGGCACAGGCAATTCAAAGGTTTGATCGCCATTGTAAGCGGGTAGATCAATGCCAAACTTTTCATATACTGAGCGTAGATATTCTGGCAGCACAAAGACCAAACCAAATTGACGGGCGATCTTATTACCTACATCACTCAGCACCGCGAAGCTAAGCTCATTTTTCTCGGTGGTAGTCAGGGAGTTATCTGGGGTTTCCGGCGTGATCGCCACCAGTTCTGCGCCTAGTGCTTGGAACTGGGGCAAATATTGCTGCAAAGCCCGCAACTCCATATTGCAATAGGGACACCAACCACCGCGATAGAACGAGATAATTGTTAAACCCTTGGTTAGGAAATCACTAATTTTCACTTCCTCACCAGCAATATTGGGCAGGCTAAATGCAGGAATCCGATCGCCAACTTTGAGGCTGCGATCGACAATGCCAGATTCGCCCAGCTCTTCGGTGGCACGATCCATTTTGGCCAGGATTTCTGGATCGCGCCCGTCTCTAAAACTGGCTTTGATATTAGCAAGATCTGTAGTTAGGCTCATGGTCTTCAGTACCTCTTCGATATGGAAATTACTAGGTTAGAACTAACTTCAAGGCTAATGATTCTGAATCTGAGAATCAGTTTTTGATAAATTGAAAACAGATTTTTATTAGCTCATTTAGGCTGTTAAAAAATAAAAAATGGTTTGAGATGAGCAATATTTAGGGCTTGAGAATAGATTAAGAACGATCGTTAGAATAGATTAAGAACGATCGTTCTTTTAATTTTAAATCAGCTATAAATAGAGACATAACTATTAGCAAACTGGTTAATTGGGGGGGCGATCGCAACGGAGCATGACCTCGCTGGATTATGTCTAATAATAACTAGCTAGCCTGGAAAGCAGCGGCGGCAAAGGTTACGTCAAACTGTTGGCACCAGATCACCGCAGACTTATAGTCATTAATATCTGCTCCGGCGGGTAGTTCGATCTTATAGCTCTGGGCACCTTCGATACTCGTGAGTTTACCGAGGTTAATGTATTCAGTGCCTTCAATGTTCACACCAACATCACTGGATTTGTGCAGAACGACATATACCGCAGGCCCGGAAACAGTTTTAAAGTCGGAGCTAAGCTCTAAGAACATTTCACCTTCACGCTCGACTAGCTTGGCCATGCCTTCGGTGGGGTGGTTGGGGGCAACCTCTACAAACGAACCCATTTGCATGGCTTTAGCAGCTTTCTCTGCCACCAATACTGGACTTGATTGGCTCGAAGCTCCACCTTGCCGATCGATGGTTTCTGCAAAGGCTTGATTCGCCAAAGGCATGACCAAAAGAGCCGAAATAGCGGCGGTAGTTAGGATTTTGTTCATGGTGTTGCTCCTTGATTGAATGATTAAGTAATGAGAGAGTTTGACTTATTTTCTGTTAGAGATCGATGAGAGAGATTGAACAATGCTCACAAAGTTATTACGATTAATGCAGTTGAATTGGATTTAATTAAAATTTTTATTCTGGGCGATCGCTAGATTTTCTGAGTCAATTAAGATCCAATCAATTAAGCTATTTAGCTTCAATGAATATGTGTTTGCATCAAAAAATAGAGAGATGCATTTATTCACACTATTCCTAATTAGAGTTCTTGCCCAAAGCTCAATCTAAAAATAGGGAAATCACGATCTCACCAGTTATTTGAGTTCTGAGCCAAGGATGCAAAAAGTCGATTGCCTTTCATATGTGTATTGTCGTGCAAATGCTTCACCCGTAAATTAGATTTGTCTGAGAAGTTACCTAAATTGCGATCGGTCTGGGTAAAGCGATTTAACGCCTGCAATCCCCTCTATATCAATACCTCTGGCAGATAAGTAAAGAGATTAGTCGGTATTTACGCAGCTTTAATCTGGCTCTAATTTTTTAATTTTTGGGAGGCAATCTTCTTGGTTGGTAATTCAAAACCGCCTGGGTAAAGCTGTCAGTTTTTTGATCGCAACCTTGCTCAGATACCCTCCCATCGGGCATGGTGGCACCACACAAATTCACCCCATCTAAATTAACGTTGTCCAGGTTGGCACTCTGTAAATTAGCATTGCTCAAGTCGGCATTGCGCAAAAAAGCACCGCTGAGATCAGCTTCGATCAACGATGCGCCGTGTAAATTGGCTTTAAATAATGATGTTTCACTCAAATTCGCACCATTTAACTTCGCCTTGGGCAGATCAGCACGACCCAGATCGACCCCATGCAAGTTGATCAAATTCAAATATGCACCTTCCGCGTGGAGACCGTTCAGCGAAACCCCATCCTTGGCCAGGTCTTGTAAAGCTTCAATTCGTCCCCCGCTGGCCTCTTGGCCTAAAGAAGAATTAATCACCTGCCAGGCTTCATAGTGCGATTCTTTGACCTGTTGCATTTGGCGCTGTGATTGTCCAGCTACATAAAAAATTACACTGATCACCCCCACTAGCAAGGTTAGGCGACGAGCATAATCAAGGATTTCAAAGAGGGCAATCTTGCGCATCACGGCGGCGATCTCATGGAGGCGATCGCCAATCCAGATAATTACAGTCGTTTGCGGGTGCGGGATATGGCGATTGGCACGTTTCAGATGTTGGATTTCTTCATAGGTATAGTCATGGGTGGGGCCAAAAATACGCCGCCAGATTTGCCTTAATTTTTTGATCGTCACTTTAATTGATGTGTGCTCTATATTTATTGACTAGTTGTGTTAAATATTTTGAATATTTTAAATATTTAGATGCCAAGTGATAGTAGATAAAACAGAGATTTTTGATAAACAAATTTTGCAAGCCAGTCTTGATTTTAAAGCGGTTGCTACCTTTAGGATACTCCCATGATTACTCTGGCTAAAATAGCTAGCCCGATCGCATTTTTGGATCTTTGGATCTAAAGATTGCAAACAAGTTATGCTAATGCTCAGTTTGGCGATCGCCCTTGAGCGTGAATCAAATATTTGAAGTATGTGACAAAAAACACGATCTAGTTACCAGGAGCCTTAACCTAATCTATGGCGCGATTATCGGTAGAGTTACAGCGATTTTTATTTGAAGAAAAACGCCCTGAGCGCATTACCCTGGAGAGCTTGTTGGAGCTAACCGAAGAAAAAATCTTTGGTTTTTTGTTTGTGATCCTGGCAATCCCATCAGCGCTCCCGATTCCCGCGCCAGTGATTTCGTCAGTGCTTTCGATGCCATTGTTTTTGCTGGTAATGCAATTTATCTGGGGAGCAAAAAAACCCTGGCTACCACGTCGGCTCAGTCAGGGCACGATTAGCCTGAATCAAGCCCAGAAATTTGCCAAGGCCGCGATCCCCTGGCTGCAAAGATTTGAAACCTTTTTACGCCCCAGATTGATTTATGTTTGCACCTCGATCGGTGGTCGCCTGTTGGTGGGCATGGCGATCACCCTGATGAGTATGTCTATGATGGTAATACTTCCATTTACCAATACCCTGCCAGCTATTGGTATCGCAATCATAGGCCTGGGGTTAACCGAGGATGATGGCGCAGTGAGTTTATTTGGTGTGGTCTTTTGTTTGTTTGCTGGCTTTACTTCCGCCACGGTGATTTATGCCTGGTTCTGGGGTGGCTCCCATGCGATCGATTGGCTTAAAAATGCCCTCGGTCGTTAGTTATTCTGCTGGCAGCTTGGTTGTAATAGACATACCAACTAATCGATCGATATCGACTAATAGCACTAATAGCGCCAAGATCGATAGAAAAAATCACCTTAAAGCTCTAAATCTCTACCTCAAACTAACTCAATAGCTTCAGTCACTAACTGAGCTTGGTAGCGATCGCCCGATAAAAATCCTCAGACTGGTAATAGTCGATCGGCTCGGTGGTTTTAATTTCGATTAGCTTGGCTTTTTCCGCATCGCTAAATGTCTCAAATTTTGCTTGCTGGCTGGCCAAAAGTTGTTCAGTTTGAGTCACCGTCGCCACCGAGTCACCCGCATCACCACCCTGAGCCGCCCGATCGCCCAATCGTTGCTGAAGCTGTTCGATCGGTGCCTGGCAATGGATAATCTGCCAGGGAATGTTTTGCGCAGTAGCGGCTTGAGTGACTTGATTGCGCAGATTCTGGCGATCGAATTTGGCATCCAGGATCACATTAAACCCCTTACTGGCAAGTAATACCACCAGTTCTGCGAGTTTGGCATAGGTTTTGCTGGTCATTTCTGGCGTATAGATTTCATCACCAGCCTGCTCCAATAAGCCAACGCCTGCCAGATGTTTGCGGATCACATCCGATCGCAAATGGATTGCTTCGATCTGGGGGGCGATCGTCCGGGCGATCGTGCTTTTGCCGGAACCCGACAACCCCGACATCAGCAGGATTTTGCCCTGGCTAGAACTGGCATAGTCATGGGCAAGCTTGTAGTAGGCAGCGGCTTCCGTGGCAGCGCTTTCTTTAACTGGTTCTGGAATATTGGGATCATCCAGCAAAAAGGAAGTGACCTTAGCCCGAATATAGGCACGCATACTGCCATAGAGCGGCAACAGCGGCAACGCATCATAATCACCGGTTTGCTCTAGATAGGTGTTGAGGAAAATATTGGCCAGATCGCGCCGTCCTCGGTATTGCAGATCCATCAGCAAAAAGGCCGCATCGTAGAGAATATCGCTATTCCGAAACGGCTCATTAAACTCAATACAATCGAAAATGCGGATTTTATCTTCGTAGAGGCAAATATTTTTTAAATGCACATCGCCATGACATTCCTTAACTTTGCCCTGGGCGATCCGATCGCTAAATAGCTGTTCATGCTCAGCAAAGAAGGCATCAGTAAAGGCACGGGTTTGGTCAAATTGTGCTTGCGTCTGGGCTCTGCCAATGTATTGATCGGTGGCGGCATAGTTATCATCGGCCACTGCTTTGATCGCCGCCATCGTGCCAAAGCTGGCAATATGAGCATTGGTTGCCGCGATCCCATGAAACTCGGCCAGTTGCTTGCCAATATCCACCATGTGCTCAGGCAACAGCTTGCCCTGCTCAAACAAATTAATCAGCAAATTGCTCTGATCAAACTGGGTCATTTTGATCGCATATTCCGCCGCCGCCATACTCTGTCCTGGTTCAGCATGATCGGGCGCAAAGCTATATTTACGATCATTCTCGGCGATCGCCACCACGCCCAGATATAATTCCGGTGCCAGACGACGATTCAATCTCACTTCTTCTTCGCAGAAATGATGACGCTTGGCCAGGGTAGAAAAATCCAGGAAGCCAAAGTTAACCGGCTTTTTAATTTTGTAGGCATATTCCCCCGCCAGCAACACGAACGAGATATGGGTTTGCAACAGTTCGATCGGTTTGGTGACTGGATGCGGATAGAACTCCGGCAAGAGCATTTGCTGGATCAAAGGTGGCAGGCTGTTTGTGGTCATATATGTAACTAACTATAAAAATCGAAAATGATTGCAACGTAGCGATTGAACGCAGAACTACGATCAGGACAAATCACCAAATCGCTGTTTATATTTTGCCAGCATATCAGTGATTTCCTGTACCTGTTGCTGCAATTCAAAGACCTGCGATCGGGCTAATTCAGTTTGCAATCGCTCTTTTTCTGCGATCTCAGTGGCAGTGGGATAGCGATAACCGCGAAAATCATACCAATATAACCATTCCCGACTCCAGCCATAATTAGTCCCCCATTCGCGGCCAATGCCCAACACCAGTTCCGGCATCCAGAATGGCTCCCCCCTTTGCTGCCAATATTTACCCGCTTCCAGCTTATATACCTCCAGGGGTTGGCGATCGCTAGCTTGCCAGAAATGGGGATTATAAATCGCATAATAGCGCACGCCCAGCGCTGCATATTGCACTAGTTTTTGGCCATAGGCATTGGTATCGGCACTGGTCACAATTTCCAGGCAAAACTGCGGCACCTGGTTATGTTCGGTAGTGATGACATAGCGGCTACGCCCTTGTTCACTGCGGTAACGCGGGATACCTAAACTCAGCAGGCCATTGGCGATAATTGCGGTTGATAGATTTTGATTGGCACTATGGATCAAATTACGACCAGATTCTGGGTCAGGGCGATCGCCCTCATTACGATTGCCATGCTGTTTGGTTTGCTCAAGATTAGTAGAATCATCACTAAGCGAAAGTGGCTGCGATTCAAACAACTGTTCAGATTTTGGGGTTTCATCAAGGCTGGCAGAATCATCCCGATCGTTGTGATTGGATTGTTCTATTTGCTCTTGCGTCGTCAGCAGGTCGATCGCCATGTTTACGCCAAAAAACCAATCCTGGCGATCGCGCCAAAGCTCACTCAGGATCGCCAATAGTAGATTTGGGATGAGATTTTTGACTTCGGGCAAACTCATTTAAGTTAGCGTCAAGGGCGCAGTTTTGCCAATTCTACGGGTATCAAAGATAGGTATAAAGATATTTGCTCATAGGAGAGAGACTGCTGCAAGGGGTGTTTGCTAAAAATCCTTATTCTATAACGCCGTCTTTTTTTGACCTTTACGCGATCGACTTTTAAATCCTCAATTTTTTAACTCATCAACCAGAGTTAGGCTCGACCAGCCACCCTGAGGATCATAGCTGCGGATCATGCGCTGTTGCCGATCGGGCGTAATTAACCAGGACACCGCCAATCGCAATGGCTGACCTGCTTTGATCTGAGTTGGGCAGGTTGCCGACGCACCATCGGGCAGTAATAGGGTTTGAATTTGCGGGTAATTAGCTTGATCGCTGCTCGAACTAGAGGACTCATAGACCAGCCGATCGCCCTGGATCTGGGCTGTAATCTTGGCAGTCAGAGCTTGATTGATGCTGGAAGTCAGCAACAGCCGATCGCCTTCCTGAGTCCAATGATTAACCGTAGGATGGGTTTCCACATGCATGTCTGGGTAGATGATTGTGGCGGTGCCGCGCCATTCCCCCAAAAGCTGCGCGATCGTTAATTTGGGGTTTTCGGGATGATTGCTACCAGCCAACTGCTCACGAATAAAAGTAAAGCTGCTCAGGTTGCCACCTGGTTCAAATAGCTGCACAATCCGCATCCGCCTTTGCCGATCGGCGTTAATTAAACCCAGCTCTGCGCCAAAGGTGGTAAATGGTGCTAGCTGTAATGAGCCTTGCGAAAAAGCGCCATCCTCAAAAAATACCGTGTTCCGCCCCAGAGAAGTATAGTCCAGCTCAATTTTGCGATCAGGCTGGCGCAGTGGTGCTGGCAATTCACTTTGAAATAAATGCACCTCTTGATGCACTTTTTTATGGTTGTCTTGTCCTTCCAGGGTGGTGAGGCTACGCACATCCTTTTGCATTTCCCCCGTTGGCAACAGATAGGCAAATGAACCCTGCCAATGTCCTAGATTTTGAAGGAGGCAATCCCACTGCGATCGCATCTCAATTTTTCTCCCTGAGCTTAATTGGGTTAACTGTGCCTGTGGCGATCGCTACTATAACCAAATCTCTGGCTAACTGGCATTAATTTAGCTATTTAAATAATTATCTAAAAGACGGCATTGCATAATAAAGGGATGGAATGCCTTGTCAGGAGTAGTATTTGCTACTCAAACCCATATAGTGATGGTTCTGTTGAAAACAGATTACATCAAAACTTGTCTGGTGGAATTGAACATCCTACTTCTACTTGATGGTCGAAATCGCAATTCTCTACTAGAGATACAAGTTTGTTTAGCTCCACAAATCGCAAACTGAAAAATGTTATTTCTACACTTGATAATATTAATAATACAATCGCAAAGTATCGTAATCGCTTATTTCTTAGAACCCAAATGCAAAGTAAAATAGAAAAAATACTTAAAATTATTCCTATTAACGTTAAAAATATCTTGCCAAAAAGCGCATTTGAACTAACTACATAAGAAGACAAAGAGTCTTGGATATCGCTATATGGATATAAACCAATTTTGATATCAAATAACAACAAATAGGCGAACGCAAAATTTAAAATCTTTTGCATTAAAACAACTATAATCGCCACAAATTGACATATCATTTATTTTGTAAAAATTTTTAGAGTATCTCGACTTTGATGATTTCAGCAACGCCTAAAAGACAGCTTCAATTAGCTCGATTGGTTCTCTACCACAAACCGGAGCTTATCAACCATTGTGGCCACTTGGTCAGTATTCAAGCGATAGCTGAGGGGATTAACCACCAGGCGAGCGGTACTCTCAAATAATTCTTCGATTTCTACCAGGCCATTTTCGCGTAGGGTTTTGCCAGTGGAAACCAAATCCACGATCGCATCGGACATGCCCGTAATTGGCCCCAATTCCACCGATCCATAGAGGGGAATTACTTCCACCGGTAGATCGATGCTCTTGAAATAGGCTTTGGCACAATTGACAAATTTGGAGGCAACCCGACAATGGGAGGGCAATTGCAGCGGCGTTTTATAGGGGCTTTGCTTGGGCACCGCGATCGCCATACGGCAATAGCCATACTTCAGATCCAGTAATTGCGCTACCCTGGGCTGCTTTTCACGCAATACATCGTCACCAGCAAACCCAACCTGCGCCTGGCCATATTCCACATAAACAGGTACATCATGGGTGCGTACCAACAGTGCCTTGGCGCTACCAGTGGGATCGACAATTTGCAACATGCGATTGGAATCATCCAGAAACGCACTGAAGTCTAATCCCACCGATTTAAGTAGGTTAATGGAACTCTTGAGCAAAGCTCCTTTCGGAATCGCAAAAGTGAGCATGTTTATTATTTAATACCCCCAGGGGAATTCGAATCACCCTTTTCTTCCGTTAAAGGGAAGTGTCCTGGCCTATTAGACGATGGGGGCTCATTATCCTATTTAGATATTTAGAAAAACTGAACAAAGAAATCTAATCAAACCAATACCCCCAAGGGAATTCGAATCCCTGTCGCCTCCGTGAAAGGGAGGTGTCCTAGGCCTCTAGACGATGGGGGCGTATTTGTGACTTTATCAAAGATAACTAAGTGTGTATCCTTTGTCAATTCACCGTCAGATTTTTCCGGCGAAATCTATTCTAGCAGTTGTGGTTTAGTTTTGGCTGCCTTGCCAAGTAATTTTTTGAAGCAATTTATTCTGATTCTGCGCATCTCAAATTTGGGGCTAACTCAAATTAATTTGGCTGAACTTTGTCAATGTAGGCTGATCCTACAAACACAACAAATAACGGTTTGTAAACTGAATCAGCAAAAAATCCAAATCCACCGCCAATTCAGATTCAACTATGGCAGAATTGATTAAATCGATTACTATATAAAATCCTAAAAAAGAGTATCAGCTATGGCAGTTAAGGTTCTGATTCCTACCCCCCTGCAACAACTAACCAAAAATCAGGCAGCCGTTGAATGTGACGGACATGATATTAATGAAATTCTTGATTCCTTAGAAACCAACTTCCCTGGCGTTAAAGCACGGATTTGTGACGATCAAGGTAATTTACGTCGGTTTGTCAATTTTTATGTTAATAGCGAAGATATTCGCTTCCTTGAGGGGCCTCAAACCAAGTTGAGTGATGGCGATGAGGTGAGCATTATTCCGGCGATCGCTGGCGGCTAGGTCTTTAGCGCTGCTGATCGAGCTATTAGTAGAAAAAACAGTAGAGCGATTCAAGATTAACGATCGCAATCAAACCATAATCAAACCACGATCAAACCATAATCAAGGGGTAGTTGTTTCGTCTGGTGTTAGAAACAGATGCAACGATCGCCCTTTATTTTTCGTGGAATTGAGTAAGAGCAATTATGGGCTGATCAAGACGCTAATTGCTAATGTAGATATCCTAAATAGTTGAACAGCCAGAGCATGGCCTCACCCTCGATCGCTTCCTCGGAACCATCCCCACCGAAGAAATCAATCACCCATCCCATTGCTGCGCCAATAATTTTGCCCACCTGGGTTGCCAGCTCTTCGGGGCCAATCCCAGTTAGCACCTGCAACACAAACACCACAATGGCGATCGTGAAGGCGGTTTTAATGGCAACTTTGATAATGTTGATCAGCGCCAGAAAAAGCAAAGCTGCCACGATCAGCGCACCAATAAGTAGAGGCAGATCCATATTTACTTAGGTTCCTACGAATAAATTTGGTTAGTTAAATTGTTCTGCTTGCGCAAATTTAGAAATTTCGAGCCCAAGGCTAAGATTCTAGTTCTGAACTGGCAAGATTAGGCTTTGGTAATAGAAGCCAATAAGTGGAGTAGTAGTTTTTGATTAATCAATATAGCTGGTTTTGCGGCGCGGGTGAATCGATCTTCTGACGATCGCTAGGATTTGGAATTAGTTCTGGCCAGTTTTGAGCAATTACCATCGATCGCGCTCTTCACCTTGCTGAAAACTGCTGATTAAAACTATTTAAAATAGAGTCTGTGGATTCTTGGGCATCTTGTCAGGCAATCTCGATCGTTGATCTTGCCTTTTTGCTGATTAGACTTGCCTTTTTGCTGATTAAATAAGAAACAATTTGCCTCCGTCCACGTCCTAAGACTAAGACCCAGCACTTAAACTCGATGTTCCCTTGTTTCTATTGCTTGCCTGCATATTCGCTAGAGTAGGAGTCAAGTAGATGCGATCGCCCCAGAACCTATTTCCTGAAACAGTTATGCGCCAAATAGTTAATCCTAGAATCTTCACCACGTTTGCATTATTGCTAGCAATTGGTTCCACCAGAGCAATCATGCCGATCGCTGCTTTTGCCCAGGCTGCCGATCCCTTGCCGCCAGTGCCCACTGTAGAAGTAGGTGATCCGATCGAGCGGGTGCTTGAGTCTGGCCTGATGTCAAATGCCGCCGATGGTAAGTTCCATGCTGAGCGGGTGATTTCCCGTGCTGAGTTAGCCACAATTTTGGTTGATACTTTTAATCTGGAGCAACGGGTTACGGGCAACAATGAGGTAGTCCCGCTAAAGGATGTGCCCAAATCCCACTGGGCCTATGGCAAAATCCAGACGGTTTTACGCACCAAAACCATGACTGGCTATTACCCTGGCGAGTTTTACCCCAATCAACGGATCAATCGCGCTGAGGCGATGGCGATCTTTGCGAATGCCTATGGCGTGTTTCAGTTCCCCACCGAAACGATCGATCGGGTTTTGGCGATGTATCCCGACGCGGATCAAATTCCCACCTGGGCGCGGAAATCAATGGCCACGGCGTTGTATGAACAGTTCGTGAACTTAGACAATGGCGGCTTGATTAAACCATTGGAACCAATGACCCGTGGGGATATGGCCTATGTGCTGAGTCAATATTTAACCCGCCTGGATCAAACTGCGCCGCTGCCCTGGTCTAGTGAGGAGTTTCCACAGAATAACTAAACCTTATACCTAAACCTTTGTAGTAGCTTTTCGACTAAGCAAACCCTGTGGCCTGACCAGTAACATCACAAACAACAACGCAAACGCCACCGCATCCTTATAGGCCGAAAAGTCTGCTGGTACAAATGCTTCTGCAAGGCCAATTAACACGCCGCCCAACACCGCACCGGGAATACTGCCCAGGCCACCCAAAACAATCACCGCCAGCCCCTTCAGGCCAAAGGTGATGCCAAAATAGGGGCCAGCAATACTGAAGCTGGAACCCACCAGCGTACCGGCGATCCCAGCCAGGAAGCCCGACACAAAAAAGGTGAACATAATAATAAATTCGGCATCGATCCCCAGCAGGCTAGCCGTGGTTGGGTCTTCTGCTACGGCCTTGAGCGCCTTGCCCAGCTTGGTGAAATTAATCACATAGGTGAGCACCGCCAGAATTACCACCGAAACCCCAAAAATCACCAGTTGCACTGTACGAATCACGATCGGATTAGCGACACTGCCAAAGTTGATCGATTCTGGCAAATTGCCATAGATATCGGCGGCAAATGAATAATTCTCGGCACCGACCAGGAATTGAATAGTATTGACGATCGCAACGGCTACACCCAGGCTGGAAACCAGTGTCAGCAGCGAATCAGCACCCTTTAATCGCAAGGGTCGAAAGGCAATTCGCTCTACCAGCACGCTTACCAGTCCGGCCAGAATGCCACCTAGAATCATGGCGATCGCAAAGGGGAATTTAATTGGTAGTGCCGCATTGGCCAGCAGGCCATTAAACCCAAATGAGCCACCGTGCAGCGTATAGGCAAAATATGCCCCCAGGGTAAAAATCGCGCCGTGGGCAAAATTAATGATCCCCAGTACCGAAAAAACCAAGGTATAGCCAAGCGCAAAAATGGCATAGACACTGCCGATCGAAAGCCCATTTAAAACTTGCTTGATTAATAAAGTAATATCCACTGCCAGACTATTTAATTAAGTATTTGTTAATTAAGTATTTGCCGATTGATTATTTTCGCCATCATCATCACTAGCTTGATCAGCATTTTCAGGAGCATTAGTAGGAGCTTGGCTCGATCGAGATTGCTCTGTATTTACAGGGCTATCAACCATAGATGGCATTGCCGATCGCAATGATTGGTCTAAGCTACCCAAATTGCCGATCGCGCCAAAGGGCTGAACCGATGGCTCCAATACATTATTACTAGCAGGTTGCCCCGCCATTGATAGCATCGCTTGGATCGTACCAGGAATTGAGTTGGGGTCCATGAACAAAACCTTGGCACTGGGGCTTTCGCCAATTTTTTTGCCCATATTAATATATTCCTGAGCCAGCAAATATTGCATCGCCAACTGGGAGTTATCATGCTTGGCAAATACATCTGCCACTTCTTTGATCGATTCCCGGGCTGCCTGGGCATTCAAAAGCTGGACATCATGGTTAGCCTGAGCCAGCAATCGCGCCGATTCTGCCTCCCCCTTGGCTAGGTAGATCGCCACATCCATGTCTGCCTGGGAACGGGTACGTTTTGCGGTACTTTGATTTTTGGCCACATCGAGATCCTCGATCGCCCTGATCACCTCATCCCGCGATTGGGGCGTAACCTCAGTGATTGCCACCTGGAAAATTTCTACGCCCCAGTCATCGGAGCGGCCTTTTAATTGTTTGATTACCTCATCGCTAATCTGATCCTGGGCAGCATAGGTTTGCCGAAAGGTCATATTTGCGATCACCTTACGCAGAGTAGCAGTGGCAATAATTTCGATCGCCTGCTTAACATCTTCCACCTCAAAGCTAACCTTAGCCAAATCCTCAATCCGCCAGTAGATTGCCGCATCGATCGTGATATCCACATTATCCGCCGTGATCACCTCCTGGCGAGGAATATCATAGACCTGATCGACAATCCTGGTTTCAAAATCAATTTTGTCAACCACGGGCATCACAAAATTAACCCCCGGCTCCAGGGTGCGGATATACTTACCAAATCGAGTTACCAGGGCTTGCTTATCTTCGTCAATAAACTTGATTGAACTCAAGAAAAAACCGCTGGAGAACAAGAGAAAAGTGAAGATAAATAAAAACTGCGGCATATGTGCACATCCCCAGGAGTTAGCAAAGGACTATGATCCACGATAGTTTTAGGCGATCGAATCGATATCAATGAGTAGACCAATGGATAGTTTGATAGTTGGACAAATAGAAATTTTGGGGTTAATTTACACCAAATGGAGGGCGATCGCCAATATTTGATTTTGCCACCACTATTCACATTGTATATCTAGCTAATTTCCTAATTTCCCAACCGATCGAGGCAGGCACAGCGCTTAAAGATGGATATTGAAGAAGCTGCAAAAAAATTCCATGAAGCACTTAAGCCTAAGCAAACCCTGAAGGCAAAGGATAGCGAATATATTCTGGATTTCAAAAAATTGGGGGAATCGGGATTTGGCATTACCTATAAAGCTAAGCACAAAGATACGAAAGAGGATGTAGTAATCAAGACCTACGATCCTAAGCTGGGTAGCGATCCTAACTTTGCCAAATTTAAGGAAGCTTTCGACAAGGAACGCCAGCAAATTTTCGGTATCCGCAAAGGGATGCCGGTCAAACCACCGGATGGTGCGCCTTGTTTGGTAGAGATCAAAGAAAGTTTCCCGCCTGAAGAAGATAAAGAGGAGGGTAAGGATAAGGCAGCGGGAAAAGCTGAGCAAAATGGCAAGGCGGAGAAATCAAATGATTCTGGCGCAGCCAAGTCTGATAAATCTAGCGAATCTAGCAAATCTGGCAAATCAGGCAAACCAGATAAAGCTGATCAGGGGGGAGACCAAAAGACCGATCAAAAACCACCATCGGGCGATCGTGATACCAAAGAAGATCAGAAACCAGGCGAGCCAAAGGATAAATCAGGCAAGGGCGATCAAAAGAGCAATGGCAACGGCAAACCTGATGCAGATGATAAAAAGCCAGACGATAAAGGGGACAAAGCAGATAAGGAAGAAAAGAAGGAAGATCCCAGCCTTCTAGCAATGTATTTTGTGGCGGGCAAAAGCCTGGCCGATCTGGTCAAAGACCAGGGCAAACTCAGCGAAAAAGACGCAGTTAAATATATTACTCAGGTCGGTAAAGAACTTCAAAAGCTCCATGCCAAGGGATTTATCCACAAAGATATCAATCCTAAAAATATTATTTTGCAGAGCTTTGATAATGAGATGAAAGCAGTGTTGGTGGATTTTGGCCTGGCGCGGCACATCATTCCGGCTCGATTTCCCAAAGGCCGCGATCCTGGCCTCAAGCCCTACGATCCGCCGGAACAGGTTCATGCCAGAGAAATCACCCCCACCCCTGGCTATGACATCTATGGCTTGGCAGCAACGCTGTATTTTGCCGTAACTGGCGAACCACCGATTCCTGCTGCCTCAAGGGGGCTAGGAGGAGGATTAAAGGGGTTATATCGAGGGAATGAGTTGCTTTCACCACGTGAGGCGATCGCAGATTTAAAAGTTAGTGATGCCTTGAATCGGGGCGTAATGAAAGGACTGGAGCTGCGGATCAGGAAGCGGCCAAAGTCTATGGAAAAGTGGCTGAAGATGATTAAGCCCAAGGATGTGCCCTGGTTTTTGCTGTCGGGGTTGGCGGCATTCAGTGCTTTTTTGCCCATGGCGATCAATCTAGACTTTGCGGTTACCGGGCATGACCCGCTGGCTAGTCCTTATTTCTGGATTTACTTGGCGCTGCTAGTGGTAGCGGCATTGGCAGTTAGGGGCGACAAACTGGCCAAGAAGTTTGATGCCAGGCTAATGGCATTTTTATTTGTCTGTTTTGGACTAGGGTTGGGGTTGAAGATCGCTAGCCTGTTTGCGGCAAGTGCTGCTGGTTTATTCATTTGCCAAAGCCAAAGTATTCTCAAAAAAAGCTTTATGTGGTGGCAAAGTCTGGCTATTTTGGTTGGAGTTGCCTGGCTGGGGATCGTAGTTGGTCTAGCCGCTTAGCTGACCAGAACCAGAAGTATTAATCACATCCTGAGCAAAAGACCTATGAATCGCGCCACAGCCCCCGCTTATTTTGTTTAGCTATTTGTTCTAACCCTTCATATTCATCACACTCACTGCCATAACCAGGATCATAATAGGCATTGCCTTGCTCTACCAGGGTTTTGTTTACATTAGTACCATTGGCAAAAATTTCTGCGATCAAGCGGCCATAGTGATTCTTGCCAAACACCTTCAACCCAAACTGTGCATCACTGAGCAGGCTGACCAGGGCATCACGGGCTCGATCGCCATCGATCGCCTCGGCTGATATCTCTGGTGCAATAATACAAGCCAGGCTTACCTTAGTTTTGACCCCTCGTTCAATTACGGTGATGTTATTGCCGTCATAGAATTGCAATGTCCGCAACACTGTATCTGGTTGAAACAGATTAAAGATATTAAAGGCAGTCAGGGCGATCGCTAATAAAAAATGCATTACAAATCGATCTTTGGTTAAATGGGCACAGGTTTCGATCGTGGCAAATTTTGGTTGTTTGGGTTAGTCCCCCAAGGCTGAAATTTGCGTTTTTAGCCAATAAAATAACCTGATCTGTAGCTCTTGTAGATGATTAGCTAATCTAAAAATTATTGCCATGATTCACTTTCTGGCGACAAAATTAGGTAAAGTTTCTATAGGGTGTGCTTAGCTCTGTTAAAGATCGCTATCGCTATATCAGTTAACTAACTAGATTCGCTAACTAGTGACTGATTGGCTAGATGCTTCATCTAATTAGCAATGCCCAAATTAAAAATTTCAACTAAAATTAACCTAGACAGTAGAAATTGTAGAACAATGGTTAAAAACAGAGTTTTTGCGATTGTAATTACATTAGCTGCTTATATATTCTCGATCGCTGCATGGGTTGGCTTCATGCCCAGTTCGGCTTTAGCGGCTGATCCCGCCCAGGTGGTGCAACTGCGCCAGACCAAAATTTGCCAGGGTTGCGATCTTAGTCGTGCTTATCTGGTGGCAAACAAACTGGATTATGCCTATTTACTCTCTGCCGATCTCAGCCGTGCCAGCCTCAGTTTTGCCAGTTTGGATCATGCCAGCCTAAGCCGTACCAATCTCAGTGGTGCGATCCTGGATGGGGCGGTGCTGACCAATGCTAAGTTGCTGTTTGCCAATCTTAGCGATGCCAATTTAGCGGCTGCCGATCTTAGCAATGCAAATTTGAATAGTGCTAATTTCCAGGGCACTAATTTAACTGGTGCAAATCTCGATCGCGCCGATCTTAGCTATGCCAGGAACTTGACGATCGACCAGGTGAAGTCGGCCAAAAATTGGCAACAGGCGATCTTCAGCCGCAGGTTTCACAAGCGCTTGATGGCAAGTGTTGATTGATTGAACTTAATCCACAAATATCAATGATTCGGTAATTTCGATCGCCTCTTCGACCTCAACTGTCCCCTGACATCCTGAATCATCCACCTGGGTAAAACGATAATATTGGCGATCGCGCTCTAGCCATTCTGAGAAAACCTTGGTTTGATTGGGCTGATCGGGGGAGGAGCCATGATAGAGGGTGGCGCGGCCAAAGTTCCTGGTATTCAAGCGTGATGAGCTGTCGGGTAAGATTGGCTCGAAGATGATCGGCCGCGATTCGATCGCAAAGCATTGCAGGTTGGCATTGCTGTAAATAATTTCATACTGGGGAAAATGACCACAGGGGATGCTCATGCCGGGGGCGCATCTTTTGGTATCGATCGCGGTGACCTTGAAGCCACTGGGCACATATTCCGGCACCGCGACCCTGACCCCCAGATTTTTTAGTTTGAGTAGTTTGGGGGCGCTGATTCCGGCGATGCCAGTAAAATTCTGGGCGATCGCCTCTGGCTTGCCTTGATTACCAATGCTTGAGCTAACAATACTAATCCCAAATAATGCTAGTCCAGCAAGGCTGGCTCCTGCGACTAATCGCTTTAATCGCCCGAATCGTTGACCGAATAGTTGCTTCATGGTTAACCCTCCTCACGCTGCCACAAAAAAGATGGCGAGTTCAAGGCAGGATTGTAGCACTAAGCGGGTTAATCCGCACAAAATGATTAAAGTAAAGCGATCAATCAAAATTAGCGTTCCATCGCCTCGACTGACTTAGGCACCGCCGCCGTCAACACCTCATGCCCCGAATCAGTTACCAACACATCATCTTCGATCCTGATCCCAATTCCCTTCCAGCGATCGGCAATGGCCGGTTGATCCTCGGCCGCTTCAGCATTCGGCGCAATATAAATCCCCGGCTCGATCGTCAGCACTTGATTAGGCACCAAATTTTGCCAGGTTTCACCCACTCGATACAAACCCGTATCATGGACATCCATCCCCAGCCAATGACTGGTGCCATGCATAAAAAAGGCTTTGTACTTGCCCTCTTCAATTAATTGGTCTAGTTCGCCACGTAGCAACCCTAGTTCCAACAGCCCCTCGGTAATCACCCGCACCGCTGCCTCATGGGGCGCTTGGCAAGAATTACCTGGCTTCACCGCATCGATCGCCGCCAGTTGTGCCTTCAACACCAGCTCATAAAGTAGCTTTTGTTCGGGGCTGAATTTGCCATCGATCGGGAAAGTGCGCGTAATATCGGAGTTGTAATAGTCATAGCAACAGCCCGCATCAATCAAGAGCAGATCGCCCGCTTTCAGTTGTGCCTTATTCTCGACATAATGCAAAATACAGGCATTCTCGCCCCCAGCCACGATCGAAGGATAGGCAGGCCCCATGCCACCAGAAACCCGAAATTGCAATTCCATTTGCGCCTGGATCGCATATTCATACATACCCGGTTGGGTGGATTGCCGCGCTTGGTTGTGGGCATCTGCGGCGATCGCCACCGCCTGTCGAATTTTGGTTAGTTCATCAGTGCTCTTGCGGTTCCGGATTGGTGCTAAGAGTAATCTGGCATCAGCGATCGCGGTGGGGCCTGTGCCTCGCTTAGCATAGCGATCGAGTAGTTTTTGCCACCAGCCAATCACCAGATCATTAAACTCACGATCGCGGCCAAAGGAATAATAGAGCGGATTACTTTTAACCAAGTAGGGCAGAACTTCGGCTTCTAGCTCAGCGATCGGATAGGCTTCGTCTGCGCCATAAATTTCTTTTGCGCCTTCAATGCCAGTACGCAAGCCTGACCAAGTTTCCGCCAGGGGATCGCGGGGACGCACAAATAAAATAAACCGATGCTCGTCGTGGTTGGGGCATAAAACCGCCACCGCATCTGGTTCTGCTAAGCCAGTGAGGTAATAAAAATCACTATCCTGGCGATAGTTATACTCAACGTCGTAATGGTTAACCGCCGGGGGAGCACTCCTGAAAATAGCTACGCCCTCGCCAATTTTTTCGATCAGCCGCTGCCGCCGCTGAGCATAAATATTAGTCATACGCTAATTTATTAACCTCGATCGTCCTACTTACCTGGCCGCTAATTTGTCTAAATTAATTGCCAAGATATTCAATTGTAAGCATATTCGACTAGCTGAGTGGGTAATCGATCTTACTCTGGTGCTACTGCTCTTGATTCAGCGAAGGTCAAGTTGAGTTAAATATTAGAACTCTTGCAAAATCACTCCATCACAGCTTTTATCCCACATTTCGCGGTTAAGACCCACATTCCGCGCTTATAAAACGAAATTGATCAATTAAATATTGACGCTATATGTAGTACCCCAAACAATCTAAAACTCTATATATGGCATTTGGACAAATTATTATGAGCCAGTATATATGCTTATCAGTCTTAAGTCAGTTCTCTTGTTTTCTTGTGAAATTGACCAAGCTACGTGGTAATAAGGGCTTTGGGATTGCATCATCAATTTAATTATTAATTTTCCAAAGTAAACCGCGGAATGTCGGATATAAAACAATATCAAGTGCAAGTGTACAAGAAAGCACGAGAGGTCGGCTGCAATCAAAATGAGTCAGCCGAGATTGTCTCAGTCAATATAAGGCGCAGCAATCGGTTGAACGCGGTTTTCGCTTCCTCAAAGACCCACTATTTTTCACCTCTAGTGTGTTTGTTAAATATCCTCACCGAGTGGCAGCAATGGCGATGGTAATGGGCTTATGCTTGTTAGTCTATTCACTCGGACAGCGCAAGTTACGGCAAGCTTTGGCGCGTGCTGGCGACACGATTGCCGACCAGCGGGGAAAACCGACTGACCGTCCCACTCTGCGCTGGGTTTTCCAGTGCTTTCAAGCCGTCCATTTACTCCATATGGCTGGCACTAAGCAAATTTCTAATCTTACTGAGGAACGTTTGCTGATCTTAAATTTCCTTGGTGCTCCCTGTCAGAAATATTATCTGCTTTGCTGACCTAACCGCGAAATGTAGGATCCAATATGATTCAAACTCATAAATTCAAGAATTATGGCCAAATTTATCCTACCCAGACTAAGCTGACATCTTTGCAATAAAACTTTAGCCAAAGCTTATTTTTGATATCAGTTCGATCTAATTCGATCTAAAACAACAGCTAACAAAGTAATTAAGGTTTGCGGGCGATTCTTAATAATAATCACAAGTTACGGGCTCAAAACATCTTATCTCTATTGAACCCAGGTTGGCTGAGCCCCCAGCCTAAACCTAATTAAAATTAATCACAGCAACCATGATGCTGGCTTATTCTGCCTGGGGGCGGTTCATCACAAAAGTATTACAGTTAACCTTGCCAGTGCGTTCATACTGAAATTTATCTACCCCCTGGAAAGCCAGATAAACCCCCAGTCCACCGATCGATCGGTTTTCCAAGGGCTGGCTGAGATCACCGGGATCTTCTTTACTGGCCGGATCAAATTTTTCCCCCGTATCCTCTACACAAATTGTCAATGTGGCAGCATCCAGATCAGCCTTAATATGCACATCCCCTTCTAGCCCAGCCTCTTCATAGCCATGCAGAATAATATTAGTAACAATTTCATCGACTGCTAAGCGAAGCCGATAGGCTGCCTTTTTATCTAACCCTGCTTCTCCAGCAGCATGCATAACATATTTGGCGATCGGTGAGAGGGAATCCAGCTTCCCTGGTACGGTTAAAGGTTCCATGATATTTCCATGAATGTTGAGAAATACGGGTAGAAACAATCGAAGCTAATATTTGCCTAGCTCAAAGCAGGTAACTTTTGTAAAAGCCTAATTTAGCTAGATAGCAAGCATAGATTTAATCTCGTTTGCCAATTGGCAGAGCGATCGCCACTAACCTGCTATCTAACAACCAACTTAATCCTTAGCTTTCAATCTGAGCTGCATCATACTCATCGAGCAAAAAGACACTGTGATCGAAGCCAGTCTTTTTAACTGTATCCAGAACCATTTCTTGGGTGCCAACCAAATAGATATCTACATCCGCACCCATTTTCTGCTTGGCAAAAATCAGCACTCTCAAACCAGCACTAGCCATATACTCTAGCTCTTGCATGAGCAAAACTAGCTTTTTCACTTCGGCACCTGCCGCCTTTTCTACTTCTTCTTTAAACACAGGAGCGGTGCTTGCGTCTAGTTCACCGGATACGGTTATTTTAGCAATGCCATTATCAACTTCTAGAGATGCATCAAAAGCCATAGAGTTTCTCCTTTCAGGGTGGTTAATTTTTGGTGGTAACTACGGATAATGAATAATAGGGTGATTGGAATGCTAAATGGCTAGCCAGACTAGCTTTTATTGCAACCAAGCGCATTTAGCACTGTGCTGATCCAGCTATTTGAGCAAACTTGGTAATCGCTAATCACTCAGCAATCTATTGGCAAATAGATAGAACAAGCCTACATAAAAGAGCAATCTAGTTGAGAACTTGCTGTAATCCTAAAAAACTCAAGCAGTTGGTTGACAAAGCTGCCTTTGCTATCTGCCGACCAGAATTACAACCGATCGATCGCCAAGTAAGATGCCGTGCTGATTTTCTAAAGCCGGTTCTTGGCCAGGAGTCCAAACATCCTCCGGCGAGCTTGCCCCAGTATTAGCGAACACATGCCATTGCATACCCTCGGGTAGGCCAGGTGGTTCAAACCACAATGCATCCCAGTGGGTATTCATCGCCACATAGATATAGTCATCATTGACAGTACCCTCCTTGGCATGTTTGCCACAGAGCATAAACGCTAGGGCGTGGCTAGAGTCTGACCAGTCCGCATTCCAAGCTTGAGTGCCGTGCCAGGTAATGTCTGAATAACCACTGCCCACATAATCATAATTGCGGAAGTGGGTACGGCTGCGCAACACTGGATGAGCCATCCGGAAGGCGATCGCCAGTTTAAAGAATCTAAATAGACCTTGGTTTTGATTTAACAAATCCCAATCCAGCCAGTTTAGTTCGTTGTCATGGCAATAGGTATTGTTGTTACCATATTTAGTGCGACCCATCTCATCGCCCATCAGGAACATCGGTACACCTTGGCTGGCAATCATAATCGCCACGGCATTTTTGATCTGGCGCTGACGCAGGGCGTTGATGCCGGAATCATCGGTTGGCCCTTCCCAGCCACAGTTCCAACTATCGTTATCATTGTTGCCGTCACGATTGTCTTCCCCATTGGCATCATTGTGCTTGCCATTGTAGGAAACCGTATCCATCAAGGTAAATCCATCGTGGCAGGTAATAAAGTTGATCGAAGTTGCTGGGCCACGACCACCCCAGGCATAGAGATCGGGAGAACCCTGAATTCTTTGTGCCATCTCACCAGCCATACCATCATCGCCTTTGATGAACTTGCGAATGCAATCGCGGTATTTGCCATTCCATTCAGCCCAACGGCCAAAGGCGGGGAAAGAGCCAACTTGATAGAGGCCGCCAGCATCCCAGGCTTCGGCAATCAATTTGCATTTAGCCAAAATTGGATCGAATGCCAGGGTTTCCAAAAGCGGCGGATTTGCCAATGGCGCACCCCAGGCATCACGGCTGAGGATCGAGGCCAGGTCAAACCGGAACCCATCCACGTGGTATTCGGCTGCCCAATAGCGGAGGCAGTCTAGCACCATATTCCGCACGATCGGATTATTACAATTTAGGGTATTGCCAGTGCCGCTAAAGTTAAAGTAATAACCATCGGGCGTGAGCATATAGTAGGTTTGATTGTCTAACCCACGGTAGGAAATATAAGGCCCTTTTTCGTTCCCTTCGGCGGTGTGATTAAATACCACATCCAGAATCACCTCAATCCCATTGCGATGCAATTCCTTGATCATTGCCTTGAGTTCATCCACCTGCATCCCAAATTTGCCAGTGGCTGCATAGCCAGCTTTGGGCGCAAAGAACCCTACGGTGCTATAGCCCCAATAGTTCATCAGGGTTTCTTCGGGGTTTTGGGGATTGGGGCGGCTGTTTTCAAACTCATCAAACTCATAGATCGGCATGAGTTCAATGCAATTAACGCCTAACTCCTT
The DNA here is from genome assembly GCF_000317065.1 of Pseudanabaena sp. PCC 7367. Taxonomy (GTDB): domain Bacteria; phylum Cyanobacteriota; class Cyanobacteriia; order Pseudanabaenales; family Pseudanabaenaceae; genus Thalassoporum; species Thalassoporum mexicanum. The sequence goes on along the minus strand of NC_019701.1, from coordinate 4,326,249 downwards.
TAAGTAAGGGATCTTATCGCGGATCGCCGCATAGGTGCCGGGATGTTTGACACCAGAGGATTCATGTTTAGTGAAACTGCGCACATGCATTTCATAGACGGTTAAGTCTTCTGGCGGGATCTCCAAGGGGCGATCGGATTCCCAATCAAAATCGTCAAAGGCAATCCGAGCCCGGTGATGATAGACATCGTCCCAGTCCGGTTGCTTACCCCAGATATCACGGCCGCCAATAATTCTGGCGTAGGGATCCATCAGGATTTTAGTTTTGTCAAACCAATGACCTTCCTTGGGATCATAGGGACCATCCATGCGATAACCATATTCCAGTTCTTCATAGTTGAGATCGAATACGGTCATGGTAAACACATTACCGATCCGGAATTCCTCTAGGAAGGGAATCTCTGCAAATGGTTCCTTAGCATGTCGCTCAAACAGTACCAGGGTACAAGCAGTGGCATGGCGTGAAAATATTGAGAAATTCACCCCTCCCGGCACCAGGGTGGCACCAAAGGGGAAAGGTCTGCCATAGCGTAACTTGAAACCCTTATACTCATGGGTTGGATGGATGTCAATGCGATCCAGTACCATGCAATTCTCCTATTGCTTCCTATTGATTTAGAGTTTCCAAGCCCTCGGCCTCGGTTTCGCAGGTAGTAAAGAAATCTAGAAACCCAGTGATCGACATGGTGTCTTTGATTTCTTCGGTTAGACCCACCAAAACTAATTTGCCGTCCTTGGCCGATACCTGGCGATAGAGGGACAAGAGTGTCCGCAATCCCGCACTAGACATGTATGGCACCTTTGTCATATTCAATAGGATTTTGCTACTTGAATCGACGATCGGCAATACTTTTTCTTGCACGGTGGGGGCAGTATTAGCATCAATATCACCATCTAGCTCAACTAGGGTAATATCTGCTTGGGTTTTGATCTCAATTTCCATCTTTTTTCCTCACATCCAACCCAGGCAGGTTGGCTTAACAATTAACCAGTGTTTAAGTTCTTATATTCCTAGGCAGGGCTGGTTCTGGTTAGTTTGGCACAATGTGTACTTTCACCTTCAGGCGATCCTTCGCTTCAGGGAGCTGGACAGTCAAGGCATCGGCATCAAAGTTATCATAGGGCTTGTCATCGATCGTGCAGGATGCGATCCGAATGCTGCCAGGGGGCAAGATATCGGGCGAAACCCGCAAGATTCTGTCCTTAAACCCATTGGGCAGAGGCATGAAATAAAGATCCATTGGCTGTTTGGTTACCAGGAAGTTGGTATAAACCGCAGCTAGATAGCAAAGCTCAAAGGAGTGATAGCCACTCATGGAGTGAGAGCCTTTTAGCCTTTCGGTCCCCATCAAGAAGGGAATACCATTGGCCAGGACATTAAAGTAGACCGCACCGTCGTCATGATCGAGGAAGAAGGCATTATAGAAGGCGGCGGATTCACGGGCTAAGCGATGGTAGTTTTCATCTTTGAGAATACCGGCCAGAATATAGTAGGCCAGAATACCCTGTTCCTGTTGCCACCAGGCTTTGCGATCGTGCCAGACAAACCGATAGTTCTCTTCGCCTTCTGCTAGTTCGCGCTCGACCACGTCATACCAGCCACCACGTTGTTGATCGCCACCCGCTGCGGGCATCATATCGGCGATCTTCTTGGCCAGATCCATATACTCATCCTTGGGCTTCAGACTTTGCATCCGCATCAGGTTCCAGGCAATCTTGAGGTTGTGGCCCACTACTGCCCGGTTTTGCTGCCAACCCCAGCTTTGATCCTTGCTCCAGTCAGAGAAGAACTTCTCTTGTACAAAGGGACTGTTTTCATAGTCGGGGAAGTATTTGGCGATCGTATCGAAGGTATATTCCAGGAACTTGATGTATTTTTCTTCGCCTGTGGCCAGATACAAATTGATCAAATAGGCAGGAGCATGGTCACCCACCGAGTTCCAATTTTTGCGTCCCATATTGCGATCGCCAATCGAGGGCGAAAGGGGATCGAGCGTAATTGGATCGATGTGCGAGAAATAACCGCCCTGATCCTTGTCGAGGAAGAAGCGATCGAATAGTTCAACAGTCTTTTCGGCATCATCAAGGATCTCTGGATCACCATTGAGGCGATAGGTTTGCATTGGTCCGGCTAGGGCGTAGATTTGCTCATAGGCTGGGATCGCATCATAATCATCGCCAAACTCAGACGCAAAAATCTTGGTTTCCCGTTTCCCAGATACATCAATACCGTGATACCAATAAACAATTCCTTCATCGATGTCCACGAACCGCATGTGATCGCGCAGGTAGGCAGTTCCCTTTTCCGCTGCATCTAAATATGCTTCATCACCAGTCAACATGAAGGCGGAGGCAAAGCCATAAACCAGACGCGCAATGGTATCGGTTTCCTGACGGTAATCACCTTTTTTGGCTCCCGTCACCGAAAGGGCAGTGCGATAATTGCGATAATCCACTTCTTCACCCTGGAACTGGGCACGCAGATAAAAATCGCCTAGCTGATGAATCTGATTAATCCACCAGTTTTGTTTCTCGAAGTTATATTCTTCTTGCTTGCGCCCCACAAAGGTGATTTCTTTTGCTTCATACTTATAGCCGCCGCCTTCGTAATAAAAAGGGCCATAGGTATACATAAAGCGACCAGGGGTCAACATGGAGTGAAGTTGACCAGTACAGTCCTGCCAGGGCTCACCAAGGTTACGCGCTAGCTTGGCGTAGGTAGTCGGGGTTAGTTTAGCCTGATATTCACGTCCATCAGAAGTTTTAAGCCCAAAGACTCCAGCATCAGAGTCAAAACTAGTAACATAGCCGGCGATCGTATCTGAAAACGAGAAATCAATGTTATTCATTTACTCTCCTCGAAGTGTATGTAGCTGGTAAAGTGAGCGGATTTTAGAGGGTGCCTAGCCTTTGTCGTTTGGACAATTAAGCCGTGATCATGATGTCTTGATGTATTCAGCCTTTGCTTAGCTTACATGCATGACCTGATCATACTTTGAGGTGCTGTTAGTTTAGCCTTTTACCCTCAAAAAGCATAATTCATCTGCCGATCGCCAATGGCAATAAAACGGCAATAAAGTTAAACCTAAATTTAAGCAACTTACCTGTGTCATCAATAATTCTATGCATAACCTGGTCAGAATCGAGGCTAAGTTTCAAACCTTTTTGCTTTTTGTTCAGTAATGTCTCTAACTCAAGATCTAACAAGATCTAAATCGATCGAAGCTCGTCTATTTTAGTTAAGAGCTAATTATATGATTTATATGATCCGGAATATTAAGATGCTACTTCACATTTGTTAAGTACGAATTACTTACGAATTACTTGCGAGTTAGTATGGATGTAAGTCATTCTTTGCCTCAAGAACCAATGTATGGCTAGGTATCATGACAGGTAAAATACTACTAATTAAATTTTAAGAGTAAAACTAATCAAAAAACTAATTGAATTTTAAGAGTAAATCAGAGTGAATAAGCAGCTTTAAAAATTACATGTTTCAGACTCTAAACAACTTTCTTAGCAAAACTCGCGCTAAAGCCAGTCAATTGTGCCAGATCGTTTTTTCAAAGCATGAGTTTACAGCTTTTGCTATCACACAATTTTGCTATCACACAATAATATAGTTATCAAATATTTTTTAATCTCAACAAGATTTACAGGGCTGATGAAATGCCAGCTTAAGAAGCTACCCTGCCACAAAATCAGTCTATCAGTCTTGCTCCTTCTTTGCCTCAATAACTTAATTATTTCTTTTGATCGTTACTTTGGTAGAGCAATTCTTTGCCAGCGCTTAATTAGCTTTTGATCGTAACTATAGATTTAACATAGTTGGCCGTAATTTAGCTAATCGAAGTTGATCGCAAGGGAGATACCATTACCCAAAGATCGCAACCATAGAAGCACCAAACATAATCAACATCAATGGTTTGGGAAAAGTGTCTTTAGGGGATAGTCATAGCTTAAATCAGTGCTTAAATCAGTAATCTCCGCTGAATTTGGTCAACACCAAAAAAATTAGTGAAGCCGTCGATCGGCAGTAAAAAGCGAATTGAACCGACCGAAGTTAATTCTGATTTGTTTATTAAGCTAACCGGTTAGTGGCTAAATTAATGGCATAAGTGGTGATAAGGGCTAACTGGCAATATTTAATCAAATACTCTATTTCAGTGATTAAATTGAATTGATGTTAATCTAAACTGCGATCGCAACATTTTAGGAGGGCTCGAATTTTACTATGAGCGACAAAAGGAGCTTAGGCTACTACCTTCAGGGAGTCCAGCACTTCGGAATCACCGTTGGGGATATGGCCAAAGCGATGGAGTTTTATACTGAAGTGCTTGGTGGCAAAGTGGCGATTGCTGGCGATGGTTTTTATGGCGAGGTGATCCAGAATACCTGCTTCCAAAAAGATTACCTCGATGCGATCGCTCAAGGCTTGAATCCCAAAACTGTTGGGGTTCCAAATCTAGTACCCGGTGATGAAGAAGTGCTAGATGTCAGATTTGTCTCGTTTGGTAATACTGTGGTTGAGCTAATTCACTTTAGGGATGCCAAGTTAAACCCCAATGCCCCTAACTTTTGCGGCAAAATTCCTTCTGGGGTTGGCTATGTCAATGCACCGCATCTGTCATTTCACGTCAAGGATGATGTGGACTTGAACCAGTTTGCGATCGAACTGGAGCAAGAATGTCAAAACCGTGGCATCAACCTAGTTTGCAATCGCATCATTACGGTTCAAACCGAGGCGGAGCGCCAAAAAGTTGATCCCAAATATAACGCCAATAAGTTCTGGGCCGACGAGGACTATTTTGTGGAAGGATATTCCGACCTTGACTTTGGTGATTTTTCTGGTTGGTCGTTGTTCTATGCCAAAGGCCCCAATGGGGAGCAGCTAGAATTCAATCAGGTCACCCGTGGTGCCAAAGAAAAGTTTATGGGTGCCCAGAAGGCATATAACGAAACAAACGGCACTAACTATAAATGGCCGATCGATTCGGTGCCGGTGGCCGATATGCCGAATGGCTAGATTTAACCCCGGATGCGATCGGGATTTTGATCTAAATCTAATCCGATTCTGATCTAAAGCTATTTCTTCAAGACAACCTACTTAAGCTGGCTTGTTTCTTTTCACTGATTAAACCTTGTTAATTTAGACAGAGCAATAATTAACTTAAATAGTTGATCAATGCATTTTATTTTTCAGGTATTTAAACGCACCTTTTCGGTTATTAAGCAATGGCCAGGGTTGAATAGCTAAATTTGATCTGATTAGCTCCAGCCCAAACAGCAAACAGTACAAGGCATTATCTGTAAGTAATTGCAAGTAATTGTAAGTAATTAGTAATAACGAACCATTAGTTAAGAAGGAGAAGCAGAGTATGGCAGAAATTACATGGGAATGGCCGCACACTAAAAAATGGCCAAAGTTCTCTGGTGGGAATATCGATGTGCTTAAAAAGATGTTCTTGGCTGGCGAATCCTTGAATGTGAACAACTTTATCAAGTTTTACACCGATCCTTGTTACTACAAGTTTGGTAATTTCCCTGCCGTTGAGACCCCCCAGATGATCGCTGAGACCTCAAGTGGATTTATTGAAGCATGTGAGGGTTTGCACCACCACATTGTGGACATTTGGGAAATGCCAGATGGCACTGTGATTTGCAAAATGGAAGTGACTTACATTGGCCATGATGCCAGGGTTGTTACCCTACCTTGCTGTGACACGATCAAGTTTGAAGATGGCAAGGTTAAGGAGTTGCGCATTTATATGGACATTGGGCCATTGTTTACGCCTGAAAAGCCAGAAAAGAGTAATTTTTGCTAATTAAATATAAATCTAGAAGCAGGTGGCGATCGCTCAATATTTTTACTATTAACATAGTCCTATTAACGATCGCTAATCTAATTGTTAGTCGTCACCAGGGCTGCTCAAATGGTGATTAGCAGATCTGCGATTTTGCCCTGAATGCGCTTTCAAATCTAATGTGTCTAATGTTTAAGTGAAATGTTTAAGTGAGGCAATTATGTCCAAGATCGAGACTGTAAAAACATTGCTCAAATTGTTTGAGGGAATGCAAGTTGATGAGTTTTTAACCTATCTCACCGATGATGCTCTCTATCGGTTTGGCAATTATCCCGCGGCGGTGGGTAAGGCAAATATCGAACAAACGGTCAAAGCCAGCCACATGGATCAAATTAAAGGCATCTCCTTTGATGTTAAGGAAATTTGGGAAAGCGGCGATGCGGTAATTTGCGAAATGGAAATCAACTACACCAAAGTGGATGATTCGGTTTTGACCTTGCCCTGTACCGATATTTTCCGCATGGAAGGCGACAAAGTCAAAGAGATGAAGGTGTTTATGGACGCTTCACCGCTGTTTGCCTAGCCAGTTAGACTTTAGCTAATCACTAAACTTAATTGTTCTGTGGTTATGTATTAGTTAGGCCGGAATCGAACCGTAATTAATACCGTAATACCTTAATAATCAAGACAGACAAAACAGATAATACAGAGGCGATCGAACTAATCGAACTAATCGAACTAATCGAACTATAAGTAATCCTTTGCGATCGCTGTATCAATTATTCACACATGTATTCACACATTCACAGTTGCATTCACCAACTAGGGTTAGAGTTTTAGAGTTAAACCAACATGAGCAAAATTGATCTGGTCAAGAAAGCCTTCGAACTAGTTGAGGCGAATAATGTTGATGATTACATCAAGGGATTTACCGAGGATGCGATCTACAAGATCAGCAACCTGGATCCAGTGATCGGCCCTGCTGCAATCAAGGAATTTGCCGCCCCAATCATGGATAATTTTACTTCGGTTACCCATGACATCAAAAACATGTGGGAACAAGGCGACATAGTTTTTGCGGAGATGATCGTTGTTTACAATCGTAAAGATGGCAAGTCCTTTGATATTCCTGCTCTCGATATCATTGAGTTTGAGGGCGACAAGGTCAAGAAACTGCAATCATTTATAGATGTATCACCTATTTTTGCCTAGTCATCCTACGTTTTAAATGCCAATCATGGCAGAGGAGCCCCAAATGTCTATAAGTAGCAAGGGTGAGCGAATTAAATATTTTTTGACTGGTGGTGGTAAAACCCTGGATGATTTCATCGGCTTTTTTACCGAGCAGGCCAAATATAAATTTGCTAATGCGCCGCTTTTGACCGGCAAGCCAGCGATCCGCGAATTTGCTGCCAATGCGCGTAAGCGAGTTAAGTTTGTCACCCATGATATCCATGAGTTATGGGAAATAGGCGATGTGGTCATTTGTGAGCTAGATATTAACTACCACCGCCATGATGACAGTGTGGTTACTCTGCCTGGCACAGATATATTTCGGATGGACGGCGATCTAATCCGTGATCTGCGGGTCTATGTTGATGTGTCGCCGCTCAGGCAATAAAGGCAATAAAGGCGATCGAGCTAATTGTTTTGGATTTGACTATTGATACCCAAAGCTTGAGTTTTGTTTAGATATCGCCAGATATTGAGCGATCGCCCTGCACAATTATTTCCCGCCATGTCAGCCAGGTAATACTTGATTTGAAGGACAATAATCTAAATTGCTTCTGAGTTCCTAAATCTTGACCTATTAGTTGATCTGGTAATTGGCTAAGCTCGCCTGGGAACTCTCATTCACAGCCAATATTTGTTAATTCGTTTTTGTTAATTACGTTAAGTAGAAATTAGTGAAGATGTGGAATCAACAGCAAAGTTTTAGCCATTTGTCTGAGATCGAATCACCCACCAATCGCATCAAAAAGATGGCGACAATTCCAGGGTCAATTTCAGTTAAAGCAAGTTTGCACAAACTAAGCCTATGGCTGGTTAGTGTGCTAATAGTTTTGGTCTTTTGCCTGGTAACCAATCAAGGGGCGATCGCCTCGTTCCAGGAGCGCCCTCAAGCGATCGGCAATGAAGAACTTGGCGCGATCGAAGCACGCAAAGCGGTTAAACGAGTCACAGGCGATGTTAAGCCGATTGGCAATGGTGAGGTTTCCACCTGGGTAGAGCTTGACCAAGACGGCCACCCGACCAGCATTGGCGTTACCATGACTGAGGATGGCCTATATGGCCTACCGGAATCTGATGATGATCCGGCTGAGAAAGATGCGCTCAAACTAACTTTGCTGGATGGGATTGGCCATGCCACCTACGAGCATGAGTTGGCTTTTCCCGCTGAGGTCAAAGAAACCGCCTTTAATCATATGGGCTATAACTGGAATGCCTTTGGCCACTGGCCTGGTGGCATCTTTACGGAGCCTCACTTTGATGTCCATTTCTACATGGAGAGCATGGACTATCGCCACAGCATGGACAAATCCGCCAAGCAGGATATCTTGATCGGGCATAAAAAAATGGAGCGCAAGTATGTGCCGCCGGGGCATTCGATCGTCTATGGCACATTGGAGCCACGCATGGGCATCCATTGGGCCGACCTTAGCTCACCAGAATTAAAGCCTGGTAACTTCAACAAAATTTTTCTGTTTGGTTCATACAATGGCAAGATGTTGTTCTGGGAACCGATGATTACGCGGCGTTTTTTGCTGACTAAGCCAACTAATTATGTTGAGCCGATCGTGCAGCCCTATGAATATCCCAAGAGTGGTTATTATCCCTTGGAATATTCAATTAGATACAACGCTGACAAGAAAGAATTTGACATCGCCTTGGATAAGCTAGTCTATCGACAAGGTTTTGAGGAAAAAATAAACTGAGTCTTTTGGCTGATTAGTACCCTTACCACAAGGTAAATTAGTTAGCCTTAATCACAATCAAAGTCTAGGCGTTTGGTCTAGGCTTTTTGGCGATCGTTGTCATTGAATTTAGTCAACCCGACTTTAGCTGTTTAGTATTTTGGGCGGCATAACCATTTCCCATAATCTAAATTCATCATAATTAACTTGGTTTAAGCAGCAAAACCATATTATGTTGATAGATACCGATCAAGGATTAAGTATATTTCGCTATATTCTTACATAAGGTAAAAGTTGAGATTGCACTTGAGATGCTATTTTCTTTGCATTTATAGCAACCACTCTGAGAACGCAGTCAAGTTAATTCACCATCGTAAGCGAAGTTTATTACACCATTAATGCTTTGGTTGCGATGGCCGTGGAGATGTGAGGAGAACACCATGAAAAATGTTTGGGTCAAGTGCTGTTTGCGCTTTCCGTTTTCGATCGCTATTTGCTTAGGTCTTGCTTCCGCTGACATATGGACAGGATCGCTCCGGGCTGAAGAGATTGATCTAGCTACCATAGATAATCTGGCTCAATTAGATGCTTTAGATGCTAAAGATGTGGCTGAATCTGAATCGATCGCCACTGCCGATCAAATTGTTGCGCCTCAAACAGAAGTTAATCAGCTCCAGTCTTCAAATTCTCAGGTTCAGGCTACTCAAACCTACGACAATCAAACACCGCTAGCTAGCCAAACTAGCAATGATTTAGCTGATTTAGCGGTACACCCACGCGATCTTAGTGATCTAGGACATCTCAATCCCCACAGTGAGATCGAGTCATTAGATCTATTGCTTGAATATGGCAATGAAGTGCCAACTAAGCCGATCGCTGCTGGTGTAACCTCCGTTTCTCAGCTTAGTGATGTGCAGCCCACCGATTGGGCATTTACAGCCTTGCAATCATTGGTAGAACGCTATGGTTGTATTGCTGGCTATGACGTACCAGGCACTTCACCCAGTCCAATTGTGCCAAGGCTGAAGCAAGTTGATGGTAGCGATCGGGTCTATCGGGGGCAGCAAGCGATCACCCGCTATGAATTTGCCGCTGGTTTAAATGCCTGCCTCGATAAAATCAACGATATTATCAGCAGTGGCCTGGCCGACAAAGTAAGCCAAGAAGATCTGGCCGCTCTGCAAAGACTCCAAGAAGAATTCGCGGCGGAACTGGCCGCCCTGCGTGGTCGAGTTGATGTTCTAGAAGCCACCACCGCCCGGCTCGAAGCCCAACAATTTTCCACCGTCACCAAGCTGAATGGTTTGGCCTGGATGAATCTGACCGGGGCATTTGGTGGCGATATTCGCCGGGAAATCGCCCGCCGTGATCCGGTTACCAATCAACCCCTGAGCGAAATAGTCACCGATAACCCCAATGCTACCCTCAGTGGTTTGGTGTGGCTGAATCTGGTTTCTTCATTTACCGGCAAAGACCAGCTAGTCAGCACGATCGTAATGGGTAATGGCAATTCCCCGGCCAATGTGTTTGCTTCGGCTGGGCATACCAATACCTGGGGTGCTCCTTTTACCGATCAAACCGCTGGCCCAGGCCCCTTTGGCGAGAATGTGGTGGCCTTGCAGGAAATGTTCTATGAGTTTCCGATCTTTAATGAACGTGCCCGCCTCAAAATTGGCCCCCAGATTGTTTGGTATCGGGTCTTTGATATTAGTCCAAACACTTTGATTTTTACTTCTGGTGGCACCTTCAGTTCGATCGATAATACGCTGACCAATAACATCGAACATGGGGCTGGTGCAGTCATCCAAGCACCCCTGGGCGATAAATTTGAGATCAAAGTTGGCTACTTGTCTGAGAGTAATACCTTCTTGCCCCAACCGCGATCGGCTGGTAATCCTGATGAAGGGCTGTTTGGTGGCACCTATAGCCTGACTACGGAGCTAGGCTTCAGACCCACTGATAGTTTTGCGCTGCGTCTGCTCTATAACCGCACTAACCAGAACGCCTTTACTAATCCGGTTGATGGTTTCTTTAATGTGGTCGGCGATGCGGTTGGCGAACCAATTCGCGGTCTGGCCGATGATGGATTTGGTGGAGCGCTGGTGAATGCCCAATCGAATGTATTTACGCTGGGTTTTGACTGGCGAATCGCTGAGCATCTGGCTCTGTTTGGCCGTTATGGTACTGGTCGCACTAGCCTGAACCCTGCCAATCCCACGATCGATAATGGTGTAATTACCATGCAATCATTCCAGGTGGGGTTAGCTTTTCCCGATTTGTTCAAGCGTGGTGCTCAGGGCATGATCTCCTTTGCGATGCCCTACGACGTAAAGAGCGGTAGTGAGTTTCTGGTTTCTGGTAGTGGTGATGGTGGCACTCAGTATGACCTGGAGCTGGTCTATTTCTATCCGATTAACCGCAATATTGCGATCGTACCCAACCTCTATTTTATCTTCAATCCTAACAACTTCAGTAGTAATCCTACCGTGACAGTGGCAAATCTGCGCCTATCTTTCAGGTTCTAGAATATCTGTCTAGGAATACTTAAGAAAATCCTAGGTGTTACCACTTGCCTGCATAAATCAATTTAGGCTTAGTTGAGAAAGTAATAATTCTAATATTTGGATCAAAACCCAGAATTAAGACAGACTAAGACTTGCTTTGTTTATATAGACAGCCTGTGCCAATTCCATTTATCTGCTCAGGTTGTCTATTTAGCAGCAGGCATCAAAATTAGTTGGTTTCAGATAAGCAATCTTTATATGGTTGGATTACAAGAACTACAAGCCATTCATAAGAATTGCAATCTTGTCAGGATGTCTATATTTCAGGCCATTCAAAAACCGCTATATATGGCTAAAGCAAGCCTGCTCAAAAGCGCTGACGAAAATTCTTAGAAGCAAATCTAGTTGCCACACATAAGATTGGCTTTGTTTTTGTTAATTAAGGCCTCAAATTTGGCAGATGTAAATTGCTGTAGAGAGTGATCGCTACATGAGCCAAATCTATTGGCATCTAAGGTGCTGCGTCTTATTTCTCAGGTTGACACTAATTGAGGAATTGAGGAATTTGTGTGGGTGTGTAGCCCTATCTCTATTTTGACTCAGGTAATTAGCTCATAGGGAGTTGTAAGGTATGAATGTTATTTCTCGTGCAGATGGTAGTACGATCCAGATTGCTTTTCCTGGTGGGAGTATTCTCAGTGGTGGCGGTGGTAATGATGCGCTGATCGGCAGTGTCGGCAATGATGTGTTTACCGGAGGCTTGGGGATTGATCAGTTCATTTTTCAGCAGCAGTTTATTGACCCAATTACTGGCGATCTAGTTGGTGGCTATGGTGGTGCGGATGTGATCACCGATTATCAAGCGATCGCTGGTATTGGCGACGAAATTAAATTTAGAAACGTAGATAATAATATTGGTTTTAGCATTGCCGATGATGGCCAGGGTAATACTTTGATCACCGTCAGCGATCGCGCCAACATTGATCCCACCGCTGGTTCATCGGGGAATGGTAATTTTGCACCTAGCATCATTCAGACAATTGTTTTGAATAATGTCTCAGCACTGCAATTGATGAGCCAGGGTTTGTTGGAAGTCAATGGCGTTGACCTCAATGACACTACTCAAGGTGTAGCAAAGGTATTCGGCACCTTTGATTATGTGGTGGGTGGATTGGATTCTAATTTCCCGCTGCGGTCTGGTGGGGTAGCTGGTAATTCAATTTTTACTGATTTTGGGTTTGGTCAGCCAGGCGTAGCCCCAGAGAACAATCTGATCGCCGGTGACTTTGTGAGCCCAGGTGAGATTGGCAATCTTTTAGCCAAGATTATGCAAACCGTTACCGATATTACTATTCCTGGTACAAACGATCCGGATATTCCTGCTGATTTGCGGGAATTGCTGGAAGCAGAAAAAGTAATTGGTCAAATCCCAGCTTCGCTTTTGCCTGGCAATGCGTTTAACTTTGCGCTGGATGAAAATGGCATTGTCGATCTCAATCGATTTACGCCAGCCTTTGCGCCTGCCACTGTCAACGATGATCTGATCGTGGGTGGTCCTGGTAATGATTTCCTAATTGGGGGGCCTGGCAATGACATCATTGTTGGCAATCAGGGTACAGATATTATCTGGGCTGGTACTGGCCAGGATATTATTATTGGCCGTGAAGGGACTGACTACATTATCTTTGATTCGATCCTCGAAATCCGCGATCGAGATGATGTTCAACAAGACCCGATCAGCAATGCTAGAGCCGATGCCCGGATTGGTTATATTCGCTATGAAGAACCCTATGGTACTCCCCTAGAAGATCCGTTTACCACCCGCACTGGGCCAGATATTTTATTGGTTAATTCTGCGGCCTTCAATCGCGGCATTGACCCCATCACTAATCCTGAGTTGGCCGAGCAAATTGGTTATCTTACCCCCGGCACAATCATTTCTTCGGATGGTACTGGTACTGCATCTACCAAGAATGGTCAATTGGTGGTGGGTGAAGGTACTGTTCCGGTTGTCAATGGTGCAGCAGAAGATGATATGCAACCTACTTTCTACTTCAGTACCGGCGCGGCAAGGCTCTTCTTCGATCGGGATGGCAGTGGCACTCAATTCTTTGATTTCTGGATGTCCGATCTTGGCACTAGCGGCGATCCCAATGATGGTTTCCCACCGCTGACGGAGGTGAATGGTTTGCCCCAGAACTTCAATGATATTGTCAATCCTCCAGAAATCCTGATTTATATCTATTAATATTTTTCAGCACCAGGTTTATGTTGATAGTTGCTGATAGTGATTGGCAAGATTAAATTTGCCCCAAACGAGAAAGATCGATCTTATGGCGTAGTTCATCCTTGATCCGCGCCAGGATTGATTCTTCGTCCAGGTTTTCAAGAATATTTTTGACCACTGCCTTTGGCCCCTTTGGCCCCCAGGAAGCACCATTGGCCAGGTAGGTTTTGGTAATCAAGCCGATCGCATAGCTGGATACGCCAGCAACAGCAGCCTGGGTAATGGCGATCGGGATGTAGGCACTTAGTGATATTCCACCAGTAGCAGGCGCAGATGCTCCCAGCAGGGTCTTGAGGGAGCCGAGCCCCAAATGGACTAAAAATTCACTGGCGGTTACCCCACCCATACAGAGGGCAATTTTTTGCAACAGGGCGATCGCTCCCTTTTGGGTCATGCTGATGCCATAGAGCTTAGAGAGGGCGATAATCATCGATACATCAATTACTGCCGTAGAAATTACATCGATCACTGTGATTGGATTAACGGCGATCGCCACTGCCTGGGTAATCACCGAATTCCAGATAATTTTATTAGCACGCCGTTCGCGGATTTGCATCTTGCGATCGATCACCCTGCTGTGAACATTATCGGCATACATCAAGCTATTCAGGGCGATCAAAGCTTTGCCCTCCCGATCGAGTACCTCCAAAATCTTGATTTTTAAATCATCAATCTGCGGCTGGCCAGGGATTAGCTCTGCTTCGATCGATCCATCTGCCTGCCTGGTTGCCTTTGCCTCCAGAGGTGCAGAAGCCGCCATCACAATTTCATCTTCCGATAGCAACTGCTTGACCCGCTGATCGCGGATTTTGGCATAGATGGCAAGGCGATCGCGGACTGGGTATTGATCGATTTTGTTAAATACCAGCAAAATTGGCTTACTAGCCTCGCGCAGCCGCGAAAGTGCCTGAAACTCAACCTTAGTGATATCCCCTGCCACCACAAACAAAATTAAATCTGCTTGATGAGCTACCCTTCTGGCCAGTTCTTCCCTGGTTTCACCATCCACCTCATCGATCCCAGGCGTATCGATCAACTCTACCCTGGCATCACCTAAGCTTCTCAAGGATACGCGCGTAAATTCTTGACCCTGCACGATCGTTTCTTTGGTGAGATCCCAATCGGCCATATTTTGGGACTTGGTCACGCCATAAACAGGGCCAGTCTCGAATACATATTTACCCAGCAGCGCATTCAGTAATGAAGACTTACCCCGCCCTACCATGCCAAATACGGCGATCTGCACCACCGTATGCTCTAGTTTATTGAGCATATATTGCAATTCGCGCAACTCTGGTTCCAAGCCCGATCGCTCCCTGGGGGTGAGGTCTAAGCCGCGCACAATTTCCCGTAGCGTGCTTTTGGCCTGCCTATAGTTCAGTTCGGTTTGAATATAGTCAAAGCTGGAATTATCGGCATTACTACTATTACTTCTATTGCTTCTATTGCTTCCATGGGCAGGCATAGGCTTCCAATACTTCTCAATTCAATTTCTCGATTTCTATTTAATTGCTTCGGTATTTATTTAATATTTGTTTGGTATTTATTTGATATCTACTCAATTATTTAAACTCTCTAGCGTAAATAGGCAAGGGCAAAAGATTATTTATAAATACTTTTTAGATCTGCTGTTTTAGTAAACGTCATTAGTTGTTTTTTGAACAGGCGAGGTTCCCGAATCGTCGATCGCATCCTCTGGCTTGGCTCTATGTGGTTCTATGGGATCGCAATACCATCGACCAGCATTAATTTGTTCATACTCATTTATACTCAATCGATCGCTATTCTGGCTCAAGCGGTTTCTAGAGATTTTCCTAGTGCATCTTCAAAAGACTTCTTTTGCCTGAATACCTTATAGATCAAAGCATTCGGATAGATCAAAGCATTCGGGTTACTCCTTGCACAACATCTCGATTGAAACAGCACTAGCGAATATATGGGTGTCTTGCGGGAACTAATTTAGAGATCCAAGAGTCTAAACAGACTGGTGAATTATAGGGGGTGGGGTTCGAGTAGTTGTATTTCTAAGGATTAATCGATCGAAAACCCATTTGCATGATTGGCCAACATTTAGTATATTTCCGCACTAGGGTCGAATGATCAACCACTGTCAATTACTAATCAATTATTGGCTTGCCAATCGCTAATAAAAAACATAGATAGTCAATTCGGTTTACCGCCAAAGTCAAAATCACCAGAAAGAGGGTAAACTGCATTCACGCAAAATCGCATAATTGCCTCATGCTTAATTTTTCCCTATGTCCAACCCTATGTCCAAAATATGCTCAAGCGGGGTAGTGGATTGCTCTGAATCTGGACTGAGTTTGGCAAAGCCAATTGCACTAACTGCGATCGCTAGCAATCGATCTAATCTAGCTCTAGCAACCAGAGTAATGCTAATGCAATGCCAAATTAATATTTAGATTAATATTTAGGCAGATTGACATACTCACAAAATTGCAATACCACGCAAAACCAAAGCATTGGGCAAAAAATTTAAATCTTAGGTCTGACCAACAGGAGCTACAAGTGTCTGTGATTAAATCTCTACTTAAACTAGCTGCAAGTACCAGTCTGATGGGTGTTCTTTTTCTAGCACCAACTATGGTGACACCGATCGCTAATTTGACTAACCAAGCCGCTGAAGCAGCCACTGAACAAGAAGTGTTTGAGAAACTAGAAGGGATTCCCGTCTTTACGATTACGGATGAGCAGGGCACACCGATTTTGGGATCATTGAATCAAGATCCGGCTAATGCCGATCGCCAATTGCTATTGTTTTTCCTCAATCCCGATGATGCCAATGCTTTGATCAATCAAATCAAATCTAGCAATCCCCAGGTCGGTAACCAAGCCAGGGTGATTGTGCGATCGATGAATGATGCCTATAAGGTGATTCAGGATAACCAAGACGAGGCGATCGCCTTCCAGATTGTGCCATCCCAAACCAGCCTTGATTCAGCCCGTAAAATTCTTGCCGACCAAGGCAAACCCGCTGACCAGTTGCCCAATGTGCCTGTATTTTTTGCCACCGGTGGGCAGGATGAAAATGGCGAAGGGCTGTTGACCCTACAGCAAGAAGGACAGCAGATCGTACCATTTTTCTTTGAGCAAAAAGATCTAGAAGGTTTAATCGATCGCGCCAGACAACAGCAAGCGGATGTTGCCCAAGGTACGGAAATCCAGGTTACTTCGCTGTTCCAGGTACTAGATTCAATGATCGCTGACGAGGATGCTGCCACCAGGGATACGGAGCGGTTTACGTTTGTGCCATCCCGTGAGGCATTTGAGTATGTGATTGAAAATTCGGCTGACCTGGATCAGTAATTGCCTAAGCAGATAGGACAAATTCCAAACTCGATTGGCTATGGATATTGCTCCTCAGCATCTGCACCAGCTCTGCTGAGTTCGGCCTGAGAAAAATTAGCACTGTGCTCATGTCATCCATGCTCATGCAAGCTAAAACATTCTTATGGTTCAGTCAGGCTGCCAATTAATTAATTGTAATTGGTGAGGGGTTTATCAGACTCTCCAAAGGATGCTAGAATTATTGACCGTGTCAATGGCCAATAGCCTAGTCTTTTCATTGCCAAGATTAATCAAAATTTAACTGGCGCTAGATTTTTAGCAGTGTTGGTTGATGGCATGAATGGTTTGGCCATAAAAACTGATTAGCTTACTGATTAGCTACACGACAGTTTCGAGGCTTATTTGACATATGGCATATGGCTAAATTTTTGTAGAGCTCTACTCGTAATTGTAATGACAAAACGTACATTTGGTGGTTCCGTTCGTAAAAAACGACGTACTTCTGGCTTCCGTGCCCGAATGCGCACTCCTAGCGGCAAGCGTGTAATCAGAGCCCGTCGCCGTAAGGGCAGAGTAAGGCTAACCACAGCCTAATTAATTGCCGATTATTTATAGCGAATTATAGCGAAGTTATTTATAGCGAAGTGCTGTTAACTAGCGTTAATTGATGAGCAAATTGATTTCAGATTTCCAACCGATCGCGGTGTAAGGGAGTTTAGATATCAGCGATCGCTGCTCTAGTTTCTGTCGATTGCTGACAATTACGCTGATAACTATAAAGTGTTACCGCAACAAAATCGGTTACGATGCCGGCATGATTTTGCCAAAGTATATAATCAAGGCAATCGTTATGGTGGCCGTTTTTTGCGTTTGCGGGTTCGGTTTACCGATAATCCACATCAGCCCACCCGAATTGGTATAGTAATCAGTAAAAAAGTAAGTAAGCAGGCCGTGGTGCGAAATCGGGTTAAACGGCAATTGCGAGCAATTTTGCGATCGCACCTGTCAAACCTAAGACAGGGATTGCAAATAATTGTTACAGTTTCCACCCTGCGAGGGGAGCCGACTTACCACCAACTCTGTCAGGATTTAAACCAAATACTTATTAAAGCTGAAATATTATACTAGGTAATAAATATGGCAATTCAAGAAGATGTTTATTATGAGGGTGGCCCCCACATTGGCGATCTGATTATTAGTGTGATCATGGGTGCGTTTATCATTACGCTCCCCCTGACGATCGGCGCGATTGCCAGGGCACTGTGGTTAAGGTATCGGATCACCAACCGCCGGATTACCATTACAGGTGGCTGGCTGGGTCGTAACCGTACAGATGTGGTTTACAGTGAGATCGCCAAAGTTGTAACCGTACCCAGGGGTTTGGGGATCTGGGGTGATATGGTGCTGACGCTCAAGGATGGTTCACGGCTTGAACTGAGAGCCGTACCTAATTTCCGTCAAACCTATGAGTATGTTGAAGCTAAGCTCAATCCCCAGGCTCAATCAATCAGTGGCCATGCTGGAACCCAGGCTTCGGCTGGCTAGATATATTTGTCATACTTAAATATTTGTCATAAATATTTGTCATACTTAAAGCATGATCACTTTGCAATGATTTTTAAGTGGGCAATTTAAGCGTAATGAAAATCAAGATCAAGTTTGGTAATTAGCCGCTAGACTTGTTAACTGGGTGAACCTGTGGTTAGCTGGCTGGTTAGCGCAGGTATTCAAACCTACTTCGCCCATCTTTCGCCTGGATGTGAGCAAAACTTAATTTGTCTAAGTAATCATAAGGGTTCACAGGCGATCGTGAAATTGAGCAATTATTTAGGCACAACAATCAGGTAAATTAAGCGTTTGATTTCCCCATGATCAATTTTCTTTCCAACAATATAATGTTGCCGATCCTGGACTTTTTCTATGGCATAGTGCCTAGTTATGGTCTAGCGATCGTGGCTCTAACATTGGTAATTAGATTTGCCCTGTTTCCAGTTAGTGCCAACCAAATCCGCAATATGCGCCGGATGAAGATCGCCAATCCGATTATGCAGAAGCGAACCAAAGAGGTGCAAGAGCGCTACAAAAATGACCCGCTTAAGCAGCGAGAAGAAATTCAGCGGGTGCAGTCCGAGAACTTCAAGGAATTTGGTAATCCCCTGGCCGGATGTTTGCCAGCGATTTTGCAAATACCAATCCTGTTTGCCCTGTTTGCAACCCTGCGGGGATCGCCCTTTGCCAACATTAACTACACCGTGAATTTTCAGGTGTATCCAGCGGAACAACAGGCAGAGGTGCAACCACAAGCTTTTGCCAGTAAAGCGCAAAGTGTTTATTTTGCCGATCGAGTGCATTTCCCGATCCAAGCTACGGTTGCCAGTGGTACAAATTTAGTGGTTGGCGATACGGTCAATGTGGACTTGCGATCGCCCGCCGGTGATGAATTTAAGCAACTCAGTAACCAATATCCAGAAACAGGTCTGGTGCCAGATTGGCAGGTAACTAAGGGTGAAAACGTAGTTCAAGTCGATCAAAACGGTAACATTGTGGCGCTGCAACCTGGTGATGCCACAGTTCAGGTAACTGTGCCTGGGCTAGCTGCCAATAAAGGATTCCTGTTTATTCAAGCCCTAGGTAAAGTTGGGGTTACCAATGCCGACGGCAGCATCAACTGGGACATCCTGGCTATGATTTTGGGATTTGGACTTAGTCTCTACATCAACCAATTATTTACTAATAAAAGTTCACCCAAGCTGAATTCTAAGGGTGATGATGATTCCGGCTCCCAGCAAGAATTGATGAATAAGGTTACTCCTGTATTATTCTCAGGGATGTTCTTGTTCTTCCCACTGCCATCTGGGGTCTTGCTTTACATGCTGATTGCCAATGTGTTCCAAACCTTGCAATCCTATGTTATTTCCCGTGAGCCCTTGCCAGAGAATCTGCAACGGATTCTTGATGGTGGTGGTTTGGCTACGGCAGGTGCGCCCACCAAATCTGCTGCGCCTACCAAGTCAGCTAAGCCTGCTACTAAAGCTAGCAAGAAAGCTAAGGCAAGCAAGCCAAATAAGACTAAAGCTGCTGAACCAGTTGAGGATGCAACTGAGCCGGAAAAGGCGATCGAGCCAGCGGCTGAAATTGAGCAAGAGCAAACCGAAATCGTTGAGACGGATGTAGCAGCAGAGTCCGAACCACAGGCAGAAGCTCCAGATCTCAATGAATCTAGTGAGCCTGAGCAAGCTGTAGATGTTGAAGACTCAGCAGATCAGTCAGAGGCTCCAGCGCCAAAGACCGCCAAAGCTAGTAAAGCTACTAAGTCGGCTGCTCCAAAGCCCCAGAAAGAGCAAAAAGAAAAGCCCCGTAAACCAGCTAAGGGTAAGAAGGCAAAGGAAGAGCAGTCCGAACCAAGAGAGCCGCTGCCATTTGAGCCTGGTTTTGGCAAGAAGAAAAAGTCGAAATCCAGTTAACTTTAACTAGGTTGCTCTAGCTTAATCAAGTTGATTGCGATCGAGGTTTTTGCCTTGCTTTATATAATCTGTGCCGTTGATTGGTACGTTGCTATCCCTCACTAAATAAGATAAGACCTATGCCACCAACGGAAAGAGGCAAAGAATGGCTAGCCAGTTTACTGGATTTACTAGGACTTGAAACATCGATCGCCGCTACGATCGAGTCGGCTGAGGTTGACCCTGATCGCGGTGATTCGAGCTGCCGATTAACGGTTGATCACAATAACTTGAGTGAAGCACAGGTTGAAACCTTCATTGGCAGGGGCGGCGTTAATATTGACGCAATTCAATATTTAGCTAATGTTTCGTTGAATGCCAGTCTGGCAGAAACAGAGCAATCGTCCTATGTCATTGATATCAACGGCTATCGCCAAGAGCGCGAGCAGCGATTACAGCAAATTGCGATCGCCGCTGCGGAAAAGGTGAGATCAACGAGTCAACCAGAACAAATTGACGATCTATCTGCTGCCGAACGTAAGGTTTTGCATAATCTGTTGAAGGAATATCCAGACCTAAAAACCGAGAGTCGTGGTCGAGAGCCCCACCGCCATTTGATTGTAAGCTTGCAAACAGCAGCGGAAGTAGAAGAAATAGAGTAAGTCGCAATAATTAATTGCTTGATTGCTTTGCTTATATTTTATGTTTGGTGGCCTACGCGCTGAGTAAGCCAGGAGGTTAGGATGGAGCGGATTTACATTCCTCAGCTATTAAAGGCGATCGATGCCACCGAGACGATCGAGTTTCGCCAGTTCATCGATGGTCTTGATTCACTCACGCCAGTATCTGGGGTGATCGAGGTATGTCATATGGGCAACTTTCTTGCGGTTTCTGCCACTGCCAACACAATTGTTACGCTAACCTGCGATCGTACCCTGAAGCAATTTAATCACCGTCTGGCGATCGATACCAGTGAAGACATCTGGCTATTTGAGCCACTACCAGAGTCAGACTTTCCGAAGGAGCGCGAAATCACCTTCGACGATCTTGCCGACACCCTATCTCCGCAGGGCTATTTTGATCCCCAGAACTGGCTCTATGAACAGTTGGTGCTGGCGATCCCAGTCCAAAAGTTTGCCCCCGATGCTCCTGATTTGATCCAAACTGCTGAATCTTTAGAAGATGATGCGCCAGTGATAGATAAACGTTGGGCTGCGCTTCAGGCACTTAATTTGTCTGAATAATTAATTAATTAATTGATTAATTTATGTCGATTTACCCACATGAATCAACCTGAGTTAGTGAACCAGGCCGATCTTTGCGGCTTTAACTTGTTACTAACTTGTCACTGCTGGTAATCAATCGCCGCAGCTCCCAATCACGACCTTAGAAATTATTATTTATTGACTAACATTAATCACTAACCGATCGTCAGTGCTATCGATGTCCTGACACAGCACCTTACCGGTATAGACATTTTGAAGGCATTCTGACTTGCCAACCCGATCGGCAACCCTAACCCATGTTTCTGTGGCCTGAGCCTGTTGATTAGCTGCCGATGTAGCGTTGTAGGCGCGGTAATCAATTGCGATCGGTTGACCGTTGGGAGCAATGCCAAAATAGGTTTGATGATTGGTTTGGGAATCGTAAGCACTATTAGGTAGCTGTTGCACCGGCGCAGAGGTGATTACCTGATTGACTGGGCGATCGCCAGACTTGGCAGGGGTAGCGCTGGCGTTGAGGGGAAAAGCAATCAGGCCACCAATGGTGGTAGCGGTAGCAAAAATGAGGGTAGCACTTAAACTTTTAAGATTAAGATAACTTTTAAGACTAAAATGCTGTTTTGTATTTCGTATGTTTCGTAATTTTTGTAACTTCATGTAGGGGAACTCCTCCCTTAGTCATAGCAATCTAACTGTCTAAACCAATTCAGTTAGTTGATTTAACTATAGCGGGCAGGAGTAGAAATGCGCTTCGTGCTTATGGATCACCTGTTTGGGTGATTATGCGCTTAATTGCTGAATCATGAAAACATCAAGATTATCTGGTTTTGCAGCCATTCTTGAAACTGATTATTTCCCTAATTATTGATTATATTGATTGGTGTATTGGGTTTCCTCATTGTCGAGATCGATTTGATTGAGTTCTTCGTAATACTCCGGCAATAATTGCCGATCGCTAACTTGCCCCAGGTCAGCCTCGATCGAGGCAGTGCTAGAAATGCAACTGCTGCCAGCGCCATCGATCACCTTTTCGGTTACCTTGCCATCTTTGCCAATGATGTACTCAATTCTTTGATATTCAGCCATATTTGTTAGTTTCTTATGCTTCTAAATTAATTCCCAAAATTCCCAATGCCCGACCACCTTGCTCAATCTGATCAATTTTACTCAACTGCTCTTGCTTCGCTGCCCACCCAATTTTGCCAGTTAATATCAGCAAGGATGGCAATAAACAATAATAATTTATCTAACCCATCTAGCTAATTCTGCACATGTAATGATATCAGGCCAAAGGGTTGAGACTGGCTCAATAGTTCCATGCCAAACATCCTTAATTCTACATATCTAAAATTCTACATATCTAACGTTTTTAATTAACTGGAATGAATATTTATTCAAATTAAGCAAGACTAACTCATACCAAGAAAATCAAGGTCTTAAACAGCATTTCACAGTATTTTTACCATCTATGGCTTTTATTTAACCTGTCATATATGGTAACCATTTTAGATAGGTGGTTAGTTAATTAGCTGGACGCGATCGATTTGCCTGAAAAATGATCTGACAAATTTTAGAAGGTACTAGATTGGTTATTAAACAAAAGCGATTATTAGGCATCTTTCTACTAAATGCTGCAAAGCTTAATTAAGGGATATTTGCAGTGATTGCCGCCAGGAAATACTACCTAAACCACAAATTTGTATTTGTCCTAGTTGATTGATGGTGTATCTCCTGATTAAAACTAATTGTTGGGCTCTGAGCTTAAATCTTAGAAAGAAAACTTTTAAAGTTGCTGTTAATTGGGCTTTGCAATTGTTTCAGAACTCTAGCTGGAGTTTTTAGTGCCGTTGACCAGCAATTGATATTTTGGGCTTCTGCTCGCAATCCTGTTCAGGTTTAATCAATGTGGCAGTTGAAGATTAATTATTAATTAATCAAGTATAAATTAATCAAATACAAATTCATTAGGTTAGTTGATGTCAACAATAACTAGGAAGACATGGGTATAAATCTATTCACAAATTTAGTCGATCGGCCAATCCCCTGGCTTGATCATAGTTTTGTCAGTTTAACGAATTTACCGACCAGCCCCTTGGTTGCCCAAGCAAATTCATCGGCCGCATCAAATTTTCTCAGTTCGCTCGGCCTAGAGGCTGAGGATGCTGTAATTCAAATTGTGCTAGCGATCCTTATTCTGGTAGTGGGCTGGATTGTGGCGATCGTATTGGCTAGTTCAGTCGAAAAATTGCTCAAACGTACTCAAATAGACAATCGCATTGCTGGCTGGATAACTGGCAGCGATGGCGCTAGTAACAATTTCCCGATCGAAAAATGGGTTGGTCGGGTAGTTTTCTATCTGATTATGCTGTTTGTGCTGGTGCTGTTTTTACAGTTCTTGAGCGTTGAAGCATCGCCAATTAGTAGCTTTTTAGAAGAAATAACCATCTTCTTGCCCAAGCTGGGGGGTGCAGCCTTGTTAATTGGCTTAGCCTGGGCGATCGCTTCAGTGGCGCGGGTTGTGATCGTGCGCACCCTCCACGGTGTGGAGTTTGACCAGCAGGTAGAGCAGCAAGTGGGGGATACTGATCCTGCCACCGAAACTGTGGCTCTAACCGAAACGATCGCCAATGTGGTCTATTGGTTTATTTATTTGCTGTTTTTGCCCCTGGTGCTCAATACACTAGGACTGCAGGCAGCGCTCGATCCTGTGGTTAATCTGGTCGATCAGTTCCTGTCAGCCTTGCCCCGCATCGCCAAAGCTGCGCTGATTATTGGTGGTGGTTGGCTGCTGGCTCAAATTGTGCGCCGATTACTCACCAATTCACTGTCGGCAGCGGGTTTGGATCGGATTATCAATGAGCGAGATCTGTTGCCCACCCCTGGTCAGCAATCGCTATCCTGGTTAATTGGCACAGTGGTTTATGTGCTGATTTTAATCCCCTTTGCGATCGGCGCTCTGGACGCATTGGGCATTGAGGCAATTTCTGATCCGGCCTCGGACATGCTCAATCAGGTAATGGCTGCATTACCAAAGCTCTTTACCGCTGCAGTAATTCTGACTGTTTTTTATGTGGTGGGGCAGTTTGTGCGCCAGATTGTTACCAATATCCTGACTGGCGTTGGCTTCAATCGCTTGCCAGTAATTTTGGGCTTACCCGAAGACTTTGGTCAAACCACTCCTACTGTTGATGCTACAAATGTGGTTTCTTCAACAGTTGAGCCAACTGAACCACCTGCGAAGGCCACGCCATCGGAAATTATGGGTGTGATTGCTTTCATTGCGGTGATGTTTATTGCTGTGATCGCTTCGACCGAGATCCTGGAAATTGAATCGCTGACTGAGATTGTGGTGGTGATTCTGGCGATCGCTGGTCAGGTTGGTGTTGGTCTGGTGATCTTTGCGATCGGGCTTTATCTGGCTAACCTGGCCTTCCAGCTAATTAGTAGTCCCGGTGGCCGACAGGCTAGGATTGTGGCTCATGCCGCCCGCATTTCGATCGTGGTGCTGGTAATTGCGATGGCGCTCAAACAAATGGGCATTGCCAGTAATATTGTCGATCTGGCCTTTGGTTTGTTGCTGGGTGCTATTGCCGTGGCGATCGCTCTGGCCTTTGGCTTGGGTGGCCGCGATATTGCCGCTGAGCAAATCCGTGCTTGGCTGGAAAACTTTAAGCGCAACGATGACAACCAGAATCACTACTAAAATCCTGAGCTAGTCTAAATAATCTCTAAATTAATGTGCGTCTTGAGACTGCTGCGTTACTTCCACGTAGATATGCTCAAGGCGCACTGGTTGTTTAGAAATTGAATTGAGCGGCACAGTGGCAAATAAATTCACGATCTCCGCCAGGGGTAATGGCTTGGGCAACCAAAAGGCCAGCTCATTGTCATATTTGCGATAGGTGAAACCTAGTTTTTGGGCATGGGCGATCGTCTGTTCTGGTTGATCAGTTTGAACTAAGAGAATCTCCGCCGCCGGTACTTTCTGACGCAGTTGCGCTAAGCTACCTTCTGCCAATAACTTGCCGCCCTTGAGGATGCCAATCCGATCGCACAGTCTTTCGGCCTCATCCAGCAAGTGAGTGGTCAACAGCACGGTAATATTTTGCTGTTTGAGATTGCGGATTAGTTGCCAAATTTCATAGCGAGCCTCAATGTCTAAGCCCGTGGTGGGTTCATCCAAAATTACCAGCTTAGGATTATGCACCAGGGCGATCGCAATGCTGAGTCTGCGTTTCATGCCGCCGCTCAATGTCTCAGCCGCGGAGTTGGCGCGATCGATCAGCCCCACTGCCGCCAGACAGGTTTGAATCTGTTTAGTGCGTTCCTGGCCACGCAGACCATAGATACTGGCAAAAAAATGTAGATTCTCAACGCAGGTCAGGGTTTTGTAGAGTAAATTTTCCTGTGGCGCAATCCCCAACAGGGCTTTGCTACTGGCCGAGATAGCTTGACCGTTCAGCTTGATTTTGCCGCGATCGGCATTGAGCAGCCCACATAAAATATTGATCGTGGTGGTTTTACCAGCACCATTAGGGCCCAACAGACCATATACCTCACCGGGGTAGATGCCCAAACTGAGTTGATCGAGCACAGGCTGATGATTAAAGGTTTTGATCAGGCGATTAATTTCCAGGATCGGCACTAAAGCTGCCTTTCCACCTGTAACATCCGTCTGTAGGAAAGCCATCCTCCTCCCACCATCAACATGGCAAACAGCAATAAGAATCCAAAGTGATCGGCGATCGCATTTATACCCCTACCATCAATTATTACCGCAAACAACGCTTCAATCATGTGATAAATCGGGTTGAGCCGAGCCAGCCGCAGCAAACTTTCGGGGAACAAAAAGGTGGGAAAAAAAGCACCCCCCAAAATCAATAGCGGTACCCCAAAGGCCGCCACCAGGGAATTAACGTCTTCGGTGCGCCGCGCTAATTGGGTGCCCAGAATAAACCCCAACCCCACGTAAGTAATAATACTGAGCAGCAGGATTACCAGGCAAAGCAACGGAGAACCGCGAAATCTGGCTCCCAGAAATACCGCCAGGGTAAACATTACCAGAGCTTGGCCAATGGCGATCGCGCTATGGGCAGCAAATATACCCAGGAAATAGGAAGTGCCGCTAAGCGGTGAAATAAACAAACGTTTCAGGGTTTGTTGCTCGCGCTCTGACACCACCGTTGCCACCGCCCCACCCAGGCAACTAAAGAAAAAGGCAGAACCAACTAAAGCTGGGGGAGTAGCCCTGGCAAACGCCTCCGCCAGGGGGAGATCTTCGACGCGATCGGCAAAAATAAAGCCAACAATTAGCAAAATTGAGATTGGGAAAATGCTCCACAGGATCAAGCTGCGCCGCCGCCGAATTAGTTCAATTAAAATGCGCTGGGCTACGGCGATCGTCTCATACCAGTATTTCATTACTATGTGTTGCGATGGGGAGGGCAGTGAACTTCCTACATCAATGCGTAAGGAACCTCTGAGATTGTACGGCTCTAGGTTACTAGCGTTGCTAGATCAGATCTTTTGCAAGATTTTGGTGGGAAGTGATCGATGTTAACTAATTTACAGCCTAAAGCTTAAATCTTCGACAACTTAGAATTAAGGCAACCTAGAGTTAGAATTTAAGAACTGGCTAAGTAAAAATACTATTTTTGCCATTAGTGATAGGTTGGCGATCGATTCAGTTGGACAATGAGCCGATCGTTAAGGTTGGTTTAGGGTGAAGCAATGGGGTCTCAGTCGATTCTCTATGACGACAAATCAGCGGTTGCAGAGGTCTGTTAGACTTAGCGATCGCTAGATATGCTGAAGGCCGCACTAGTCTAGCTTTAATAGATCTAGTTGATTTTGGCAACCTGCTCTTGGGGCTAGCGATCTCCTGGTGGAAAGGTTACTAGTGAGCTAATAAAAACTAATTAGGAACCTAACCAGCTAAATTTTCAATTTAGTAATGAGTAATGAGATTGGCGTGATTAAATCAAAAAGATCAAAAAAGCAGATATTAAAACCAACAACCATGCTCTAAGCTGGGATGCTTTAAGATTGGACTCTAAGAATAGATTAAGTATTTTATTATTGGTGATATTTTGGGTTATTAATTAAATTCTGGTCGATTTATTTAAAAATCTGCCCGTTGGTGTTAAGTTAATCCCACTTAACCCAAATGCAGCTAATCCAGTCAGGTTAGCTTGAACCTAAAACTATTGATGCCATCTGATCGCTGTTGATTTAATTAGCAGTTTTCACAGGTTTGCACTATGGTTTATGGTCTGATTGAAATAACCTGCTTGCAGTCGTCAAGATCTGATTAGCAGCTTGGTTGAGAAATTTAGTTGAGAAATTTAGTTGAGAAATTTAGTTGAGAAATCTAGATTGGTCGATTGCTTGGCATCCCCAGATGTTTGGTTAATTGTCCGGTTAGGTGAATTAACTAACACAACCTAATTTGTTGACTTATCTTTTATCCATTTTTTATCCATTTGGATATGCAAACGAGAACACAAATCTAGGCTTAGTTTAGGCATAGTCAAAGTTGAGTCTGGCCAAGGTGGCTAAGTAGCGATCGCCATCTTTAAATAACCAAGCCAGGTTTAGCAACTAACCCCCTAGTTATGGGTTAGGAATGACTAGAATTAAGAATATTGGTGTGGGAGGTCCCACAAGACATACTTGTAGGATTTAGAATTAGGCAACTTAGTTAATGAGTCAACTATTCGATTCAAACCCCTTGCGGACTGTTTCCCGTCGTACCGTGCTGAAAATGTTTGGTGTGGGGGCAGTGGGAGGAGCAATTGGCTACTCTCGATTCAGTAAACCAGAGCCAGCGGTATTCCAGAAAGATAAAGGTGACTTGCCGCAGTTTTTGAGTACCCCCCTCAGTGTGACGGTGGTTGGTGGTGGCCTGGCCGGTCTGGCCTGTGCCTATGAACTGAGCAAGCGTGGCTTTGTGGTCACTCTGCTGGAAAAGGCACCTCAACTGGGCGGCAAAATTGCCAGCTGGCCGATCGAGGTGAACGGCAGCAAGATGATGATGGAACATGGGTTTCATGGCTTTTTCCCGCAATATTACAACCTCAAAAGTATGGTGGCGGAATTAGGGATTGAGCAGAATTTCCTGTCCCTGGATTCTTATACGGTTGCCTATAAAACTGGTGATTATGCGCCAGAGGTGTTTAGGCCAAGTAGCTCAGCTTTTCCCTGGAATGTGGCCGATTTGGCATTGTCTTCGTCGAATCGATTGCGCTGGGGTCTGAACTTAACCAAAAAGGAGCATTGGGAAGTATTTCGTGAGATTAGCGGGTTTCATGCCCAAAAGAGTTTTCAACGCCTCGATCATCTCTCTGTCGCTGAATGGGTCAACGATGATTTCCCGAAGGGCTTATATGATCTTTATTTCTTGCCCTTTGCCAAATCCAGCCTGAATGCCCCGGATATGCTGAGCGCTGGAGAACTAATGCAGTTTTTCCACTTCTACTTTTTTGGCAATCCAGAGGGTTTGGCCTTTAATGGCACTAAGCAGGACATGGGGCGTAGTTTGGTACAGCCGATCGCGCGGGCAATCGAGCGTAATGGCGGCAAAATCTATACCGATGCCACCGTTACTGATGTGCAATGGCAGGATCGCCAGGTTAAGTCAATTAGTTATCGCGTCGGCCAAAACCGATCGCAGGTTCCTTTTTGGGTGGATGCCAATGACCACCTTAATCACCTCAGCCACAGCACGCTAATTGCTTCGGCCAGCTTAGATGATGGCCAATTGGAAGGTTTAATTAGCTCTAGCGATCGCTCTGGATTGTCTGGTTCAGGTGATGATAATTCAGATACTGCCAGCAATTCCAATTCCTATGTGTTTTATGGCGCTGGCGATGACGTTTATGCGGCGATGCCCGATGCCAAAGAAGCCCTGTCGCTGACCTGCACCCACCAGGGTTGTTCG
The DNA here is from genome assembly GCF_000317065.1 of Pseudanabaena sp. PCC 7367. Classification (GTDB taxonomy): domain Bacteria; phylum Cyanobacteriota; class Cyanobacteriia; order Pseudanabaenales; family Pseudanabaenaceae; genus Thalassoporum; species Thalassoporum mexicanum. The sequence goes on along the minus strand of NC_019701.1, from coordinate 4,296,825 downwards.
GTGCATATGGAAGCGGATGGTAATTTCCACTGTCCCTGTCATGGCGCAATGTTTGATAGTAGCGGCAAGGTGGTGCGTGGCCCGGCGGAGCGTGATCTCGATAAGTTTGATGTGGTATCGCATCAGGGTGAAAAGTTGCAGTTAGTGGCACAGATAGATCAGAACGATCGCCATAAGTCCAAAGCCAGGCCGATCGCCGAGCAGGTTGAACTTGACCCAGAGGCCAATGAAATTCAAGCCCTGGAAACTGACTACTATGTGCTGGCCGCAGATGTGCCAGGAATCAGGCATTTATTTAGTATTGCTTCCGGTGACCCAGAGGCCACAATCGTCAGCCAGGTAGAAGAATTGGCGATCGCGGATCCATTCGCAGTGTGTCGATTCTGGCTCGATCGGGACTTCCCCTGGACACAAAGCGATTTTACTTCCCTCTCTGGTTACAGCCTCACCGATAGCATCACCCTCTATCACCATATCCAGGATGATTACAAAGCCTGGGCGGCGGAAACCGGTGGCAGTGTGGTAGAACTCCATGCCTATTGCTATAAGGAAAAAGAATTTCCTACCCAGCAAGCGCTATTAGCCACCTTTGAGCAAGAACTCTATGAGGTTGTACCGGAACTGAAGGATGCTAGCATTTTGCATCGAGAGTTGGTGAACCAGAAAAACTTCTCTGGCTTCCCACCCAACAGCTATGCCAATCGCCCAGAGACTATTACTGCTGCGGCAAACCTATTCTTTGCTGGAGATTGGGTGAAAATGCCCTTTCCCTGTGGCCTGATGGAACGCGCGGTCAGTAGCGGCTTTTTGGCGGCCAATGCGATCATCCATCAGCAATCGCTGCAACGACGGACGCTCTATACGGTGATGCCGGAAGGGGTTCTGTCGGTGGTGACTTAGGCTAGTGAATGCTTGATCAAGTCAAGTTGTGTATTGTGCAAGTTTAATATTGAGCGACCATATTTGCACCTGAGCGATCGATATTCTTGCCAAACAGCTCACTGATCGAGATTTTAAGTGATTTGCAAAGTTGAAAGCCTAATTTCTTAAGAGTTCTTTTGCTCTGGCGATTACTTGCAAATTTATTATTAATCTAATGATTAAACTTATTAAATTATTAAACCTACGTTTAAACATCTTGTTCCATCGAGATAGATCCTAAATTCTGCCATGCAAACGATCGACCCCCGTTCTAATTCCGACGATCGCCCTCAGGCTAGTTCAACTGCTGCCAATGGTGAGGCTAGCGATCGCAATGCGGTAGCTACTAGTAATCAAGTGATTGATCAAGCAAGCCCCAAAACTAAATCTAAGAGTGGCTTTGATGTGCGGCGGGCAAGCCCTAATCCAAATCACTGGTATGTGGTGGCGCTTTCTAGTGAGCTACAGGAAAAGCCGTTAGCGGTGACTTTCTGGGGAGAGGCGATCGTCATTTATCGGGATAGCAAAGGACAGGTACATGCGCTTGAAGACACTTGCCCCCATCGGTTTGTCAAGCTCAGTCACGGTTGTGTGGTGGGCGATCATCTTGAATGTGCCTATCATGGTTGGCAGTTTAATGATCAGGGTAATTGCGCCGTGGTGCCCTATCTGGCGGAAAACCAGAAATTACCCAACTGCCAGATCAAGCGCTATGCGGTGCAGGATTTAGATGGATTTATCTGGTTATTCCCCGGTGATCTGGCTCTGGCGGAGCAAGTCGAGCCAATGGGGGTGCCAGAGTGGGATCATCTTAACTACATTGCCTCAGTCACCACGATCGATACGGAGGCTCACTATTCCTATTTGATCGAAAACTTGATGGATATGTATCATGGGCATTTGCATGATAACTACCAGGCTTGGGCTTCAGCCAGTTTGCTCAATATCGAAGCCAGCGATCGGCGGGTTGATGCCCACTACGAAGCCCAGAGCTACTACCGAATTGACAAAATCTGGTCGGTATCACAATTGTTTTTCCCACAATTACGGCGTTTACACCCCGAACCGCTGGATGTGAGCTATGTTTACCCCCATTGGGCTTCACGGTTGGGGGATGACTTTAAAATCTTTTGCCTATTTTGCCCAGTCAGCCCGACCCACACCCGCGCCTATTTGCTGCATTTCACCTCCCTTAATGCCTTTTGGCGATTGCATAAGTTACCAGTACCTTTCCGGCGGTTCGTGAAGAACCTGCTATTTAATGCGGCTAGGGGATTACTGGAAGGCTTAGTGGTTCAGGACGTGGTGATGGTGGAAGAAGAACAACAGGCTTATTTGAAAAATCCCAGCCTAAAAAGCTTTGAACTGAACAAAGCCTTGGGTGCTGTGCAAAAGTTGATCAGGCAGCAATCTGAATCAATCTGAATCAATCTGAATCAATATTATGAGGCGATCGCATAAATCTACAACATGCATGATCCATTCTTAGCAAGCGATCGCTACGGTTAGCTAACCGATAAGTTGCATCTTTACTGACGGGGTGACATAGTGGCTAAAGAGTAGCCATGATAAGGTTCATAGCCCTCATACCTCTGTCATAAAATAGGCGTTTGCCAGGGTTCAGGCTGATTAGTTGGATGACTAATGCGATTGTGATAACTCTTTTGCAAGAGTGCGACCAATCATAATTAACGTGGTCGAGGAGTAGATGAAATTGCGATCGCATGGTTAATCGTATGGCTATAAATCGGCGAAGAAGTAATATAGTAAGATTTCCGATCGCCTCAACAACTCTAAATCTTTAGTCTAGAATTAGTTGCAGATGCGTTTGATCCCAGGATTATTACCAATCAGCGATGGTTGAGGTTAAAAAACTATGCTGGCGCAAATTGAGCAAGAAATAACCGCATTAGAAACAAAGCTCGCCGAGATTGAAGTTGAGATCAAGACGGCTTTTAGGGGATATGTAGAATCGATCGCCCAGGCAATTCAATCCCACGTGGTGTTGAGTGCTTATAAGATTTGCACCCAATCTTGCCCCCAGGATTTTTTACAACTGAGTCAATCAACGCGGCAACAGTTGCAACAGGATTTGCAAGTTTTGGGCAAAGAATTCGCTAGCCAAATTCAGACCAAACTGATCGAGATGGCGCAAACCCAACAACCCACCCACGAAATGGTGGAAAAACTGTTAACTGCAAATCTAGAAGCCCTATCTAAATCTGCTAATCAGATGTTGGCCACAGCAAACCTACTTAAACAATCACAAGAGGCGGTAGATGTACCTCAAATTCAGTTGCGGGTAAATGAGATTGAACTGGCCGATCGGGAGGTGATGTCCCATCGCAGTCAGTTGCGGGTTTTGTCTAATCGTTGGCACCACCACCAAGAAGAACTTGAGCGTAAAAAGCAAGCTAAGCTGGTGGCACAGGCAGAGCAGGTCTGGCGATCGAGCTGGAGTGAAATTCCTTAAATTGCCTAATTTTTTTATAGATGCTTTTATAGATATTTTTATAGATACCTAGTGAGTTGCACTCGATAGCGATTCTTCTTAGTGATCATAATGTCGCCAATGCTAAGCCGCCCGCGACCGCGCACCGCCACCAGATCACCTGCTTGGAGTTGATGGCTAGACTGTTTCACACTCTTCCAATTCACCCGCACCTCATCTCCGGCGATCAAATCCACCATCTTACTGCGGGACATACCAAATCCGGCTGAGGCGATCGCATCCAGCCGCAATGAAGCTTCCACCGTGGTCATTTCCTTAGTGCGCGGTGGCCTGATTTTTAGCTCACTCAATTCGATCGGCTGTGTTTTCACGGTCACAGTTCTAACCTGGGTCAGGTTCATGGTTAAATATTCCACCAACTCCGGCACAACGATTATTTGCGCTCCCCTTTCCCCGATCACAATAATATCGCCCACCTTTTGGCGCTCTATGCCACTGCCCAAGCAAGCACCCAGAAAATCACGATGGGTGGCCGCATCAAACAAAAAATTCCCCGCCACATCGATCGCCGCCAGTTCCACATTTTCTGGCGCTAGGGGCAAATCAACCCGCGCTAAAGCTAATCGGCAACGCTCTGCCTGCGGATATCCACCCCAGGAAACAGCGTGAATTTCAGTCAGCTTCTTCAAGACTTCATGTGCTTCTGCCAGCTCTGGTGGCGACAAAAAATCACTACACACCACTTCCCAGGTATTCAAGGCGCGATCGCCCTGATCAAACAAGCGGCTGAGGATTTCTTTATTTTCTAACCCGTCTAATAAATCACGAGGCAGCATAGTAATGTGGTTCGGTTCTAAAAGTTTGTAATTAACGGTTGTGATTGGGGCAATCTCTTAAACTAAATTTCAACAACTGAATTTCAATAACTAATTTTCAACTTAATCCCTATCATAGTCTTTGTGACTAGAGCATAGAATTGGATTATAGAAAATGCCGAAATTGCTATTCCATCTATTCCATCTATTCGATCGTTTCACCTCACTAGTTAAATTTGCACTAATCTAGATTTGGGCAATTACTGGGATAATTACTTGGGTAATTGCGGAACAGCTAAAGGAAAGTTATAGAGCAACTGAAGGTAAGTATTCACGATTATGGTCGGCGGGTTGGGCAATAGACATATGCGGGTAAAAAGGCGGACAGAGAGCAAAAGAATAAAAATCAACAGATTTTATGTGGTGTTGGTTAGCTGGGCGATTAGTTTGTTGCCTATAGCACCCATAGCACCCGTGGCGGCAGTAGATCAATCGATCGGGGCGGCGGGGATCGAAGCCGACAAGTTGCATCAAGCTCCCTATAACCTGTCTGGCCAGGGCATATATGTAGGTCAAATTGAACTCAATCGACCCACCCGCTTTGGCATGGATAAAATTGTCAATCGCCTGGTGCAGCTCGATCGCAAAATGGTAGAGCCCTTTGGGGTGTTTAGCCGCGATCGGGACGCGATCCCCAACCGCTTCATTGATGACCATTCGGAACAGGTGGCAGCGGTAATAATTAGCACTAACAAAATCTATCAAGGAGTTGCCCCTAAGGCTAGATTACTTTCCTCGGCCTATGCAATGTCGCGTCGGGATGGGCAACCGGAAGCAGCCCTGGCCGCCCAGCACATTGCCAGACAGCACGGCGGGATTCGCGCCATGAATCTAAGTTTTGGCGAACCGCTCAGCGAAGACCCGCGTCCCGATGCCACCCTCAATGGTGAAGCTTTGCTCACGCTCTGTCTGGATTGGCTGACGATCAAGTACAACACCCTGGCAGTGGTGGCGGGGAATCAGGGCAAAGGGGGCATTCCGATCCCGACCGATCACTACAATGGCCTTACAGTTGGCTTCACACGTCAGATCGATGGTGTTTATAGTCAGCTCGATCGCGGTAATTTGATCGATGAGTCCTATATCGATCGGGATAACAATGGCAGTTTTGACGAGGGTGAGTATTTTGAGGACTTGAACCAGGATGAGACCTGGACAGCAGGCGTAGAGAGCCCGATCAATGGGCGGCGATCGCTCTCGATTCTGGCTCCTGGCACCGATATTGATCTGCCAAACATCAAGGGTAAGGTGACCACAATTAGTGGTAGTAGTTTTGCTGCGCCCCATGTCACTGGTGCGATCGCCCTGCTGCAAGAATATAGCGATCGGCAAATTGCATCTGGAGTTTGGGGCAAAGAGGCCAGAAATCATCTGGTTACCAAGGCGGTGCTCCTCAATGCCGCTGATAAACTCAAGGATGATGGCAGTGGCAAACGGCTGGGCATGTCCAAGACAATCATCGATCAGCAGGGTAAAACCTGGGTTGATACGCCGGCCTATCGCAATCAACAAATTCCGCTGAGTTTGCACCTGGGTGCAGGACAACTCAATGCGATGCGGGCTTTTCGCCAATTGGAGCCAGGCCGACAGATGCCAGGGCTTGTGCCCCCGATCGCCTGGGATCAAAATTTAATTAAGGTCAATAGTTATCGTGAATATAGTTTCGATCGCCCCCTCCAGGCCGATAGCTACGTGGCGATTACCTTGACCTGGGATCGGCTGGTGCAACTGCAAGAACAAGACAAAACAACCCAAAGAAATGGCCTGTTTGATCTGGGCGATCGCTTTGAGGGCGCAGATCTAAGCAATCTGGATCTCTATTTAATGCCCAAGGATGCCCAGGATCTTGAACAAAGCGTATGGGCCTCAACCAGCAAAATCGATAATGTTGAACATATCTTTATCAAAATCCCCCAAACTGGGGAATATAAATTTAGAGTAGTGTTCAAAACTCCTCAAGCCAGTGTGCCTGTGCAAACCTATGGCGTTGCCTGGTGGGCTGTTCCGGTTAATTAACTAACCATACTTAACTTACTAACGAACGATCGCTAATCATGGCAGACCCCAACCAACCGCGTGAAAATGATGTGATCCTGGGTGGCGATCTTGCCGGCGATCGACAGTCTCTGCCATTGCATGGCGTGATGCTGGGTGGTCTTGAAGGGGTGCAGCGATTATTTAATAGTGCGGATGAACGTCATCGCGTCGATGCCTTATTCCAGGCGATTAATCATGGTAAAGCGGGTTTGGATTTAGTGATTAAAGCACTGACCGATCCAAGCGATCGGGTGCAGTGGGCGGCCTATGATCTACTCCGCGATCGCCCCGAGAAAAGAATCAAGCAACGTTTGGCCACGCTGTTTTTTACCAGCACTGGCATGAATTATCGCCCTCTGGTTACCACCTTGGCGGCTCGGAAGTGGCGTAAAGCCGAACACCTGACCGTGGCGATTTTGCGGGAGTTGTGCCTGGTTAGTGATACCAAACGGATCACTAGCGATCGAATTGTGGCAATTGCCTGCGAAGACCTGTTGATGATCGATCGGCTGTGGCGACAATATAGTAACGATCGATTTG